>JANOCM010000140.1:0-1622 GCA_031412175.1 Alphaproteobacteria bacterium | reverse complement strand
CAGGTCGAGCCCCGACAGTTCGGGATAGCCGAGCCGGCTGGCGATGACCGGCGCGTTGAGGATCAAATGCGGCGTGTCGCCGGCGCGGCGGATCGCCTCGCCCCGGCTGACCGCCGTGACCCGGCCGTCGGCATCGGCAATCCAGACGCCGGCATGGGTGGCGGTGAGCGCTGGATAGCTCATGCCGTGCTGCAGGGTTGCGCGTGAGCGCTATCGCCGCCAGAGAACATGGGAGAAGGACTAGACGGAACAGATGAGCAACGCCACCGAACTTCGCGCCGCAGCGCTGGAAAACAAGTCTTGGCCTTACGAGGAGGCGCGCAAGCTGCTGGCACGCTATCCGAACGGCTTTCCGGCAACCGGCGTCATCTTCGAAACCGGCTATGGCCCATCGGGGCTGCCGCACATCGGCACCTTCGGCGAAGTCGTGCGTACGACGATGGTGCGGCGCGCCTTCGAGGCGATGGCGCCGGGCGTCAGGACGCGGCTGATCGCCTTTTCCGATGACATGGACGGGCTGCGCAAGGTGCCGGACGGCATTCCCGACCCCGAACTGCTGCGCGCCAACCTCGGCAAGCCGTTGACCCAGGTGCCCGATCCGTTCGGCACCCATCCAAGCTTCGGCGCGCACAACAACGCGCGGTTGCAGGCGTTTCTCGACGGCTTCGGCTTCGAATATGAATTCCTATCGTCGACCGAATGCTACAAATCCGGGATGTTCGATGAAACCCTGATGCGGATTTTGGCGAACTATGATGCCGTGATCAACGTCATCCTCCCAACCCTCGGCCCCGAACGCCGTGCCACCTATTCGCCGTTCCTGCCGATCGACCCGATCAGCGGCATCGTGCTGCAGGTGCCGATCGTCGCGCATGATGTCGATGCCGGCACGGTCAGCTATATCCGCCCCGGGACAAACGAGACGATAACTGTCCCGGTGACAGGCGGTGCCTGCAAGCTGCAGTGGAAGGTCGACTGGGCGATGCGCTGGGTCGCGCTCGGCGTCGATTACGAGATGGCCGGCAAGGACCTTATCGATTCGGTGCTGCTGTCGGGCCGCATCGCCCGTGTCCTCGGCGCCGAGTCGCCCGCCGGGTTCAACTATGAACTTTTCCTCGATGCAGAAGGTCAGAAGATCTCCAAGTCGAAGGGCAATGGCCTGACCATCGAGGAGTGGCTCGACTATGGCCCGCCCGAATCGCTGGCGCTCTACATGTTCCAGAGCCCGCGCAAGGCCAAGCGGCTGCATTTCGACGTGATCCCCCGCGCCATCGACGAATATGGCGAATTCCTCGGCAAATATCCCGGCCAGCCGATCGAACAGAAGCTCGGCAACCCGGTGCACCATATCCACGAAGGCACGCCGCCGGCGATCGACCTGCCGATCAGTTTCTCGCTGCTGCTCAACCTCGCTTCGGTGGCGGCGACCGACGACCCGGCCAAGCTCTGGGCCTATGTCGCACGCCAGGCGCCCGGCACCAGCCCCGACAGCCATCCGGCGCTCGACCGGCTGGTTCATCACGCCGCGCGCTATGCCCGCGATTTCGTCGTGCCCGGGCTACAGCGCCGCAGCCCGACGCCGCAGGAAGCCGCGGCCCTTGCCGATCTCGACAGCCGCCTTG
>JANOCM010000139.1:0-5138 GCA_031412175.1 Alphaproteobacteria bacterium | reverse complement strand
ATCCGACAGCCCGACCTCGTCGACACCGGCGGTCATAAGCGCCTCGGCAAGTGCGACGACTTTTGCCTCGGGCACAGTGCCTTCGATGGTGCAACCGAACGCCGTCGAGACGCTGCCTTCGAAATGCGGTCGCGCTGCCGGTGGCTGGGCCGCGACCAGCGCCGCGATGGCACGAACGTCTTCGAGCACCTGGGCATGGGTCCGGCGCAGGTTCTTCAGGCTGTGCGATTCGCTCGCCGAGAGCGGCAACGTCATTTTATGCGCGCCGGCAGCAATGGCAGCGGCGGCGCCCCTGGCGTTGGGCACCAGCACGGCAACGGTCAGGCCGGGATGGCGGCGGGCGTGGGCGACGACAGCGGCCGTATCGGCGAGTTGCGGCAACAGGCTCGCGGGGACGAAGCTGCCGACCTCGATCTCGCGGACGCCGGCGGCGACTTCGGCATCGATCCAGGCGCATTTGGCCGCCGTGGGAAGAATCGGCGCGATCGATTGCAGCCCGTCGCGTGGACCGACCTCGCTGACAAGGATATCGATGGCGGCCATCGGCTTGCTCCAGAATTTGTCCGGACATATGCAACGTATCTCCGCTGGCTTTCAAGGGAGGGGAGAGGGCTGTGCTGCCACTGGCCGGTATCAGGGTTGTCGAATTCACCCACATGGTCATGGGGCCGGCGGTGGGCGCCATCCTTGTCGAGCTCGGCGCCGAGGTCATCAAGGTGGAAGCGATCGGCGGCGATGCCACCCGGCGGCTGCTGGGCTCGGGCGCCGGCTATTTCCCGATGTACAACCGCGGCAAGGCTAGCATCTGTGTCGACCTGAAATTGCCGGAGGGGGTGGCCGTTGCAAGGCGCCTGGCGGCATCGGCCGATATCGTCGTCGAAAACTTTCGTCCCGGCGCGATAGACCGGCTGGGGCTGGGGTATGACGTGCTCAGAGCTGACGATCCCCGGCTGATCTATTGCAGTGAAAAGGGCTTCCTCAGCGGCCCTTACGAGGATCGCACCGCGCTCGATGAGGTTGCCCAGATGATGGGCGGTCTTGCCTATATGACCGGCCCGCCGGGGCGGCCGCTGCGCGCCGGGGCGTCGGTGATCGATGTCGCCGGCGGCATGTTCGGCGTCATCGGCGTGCTGGCGGCGCTGCAGGCCCGGCACCGAACCGGGCAAGGCATGCACGTGCAGAGCGCGCTTTTCGAAACCACCGCCTATCTCGTCGGCCAGCACATGGCCCAGATGGCGGTGACCGGCGTTGCGGCCGCGCCGATGCCGGCGCGCGTCTCGGCCTGGGCGATCTACGACATGTTCGAAACCGCCGATGCAAGCCAGGTGTTTGTCGGCGTCGTCACCGATGCGCTGTGGCAGAAGTTCTGCGCATTGTTCGGTCTCGACGACCTGTGGGCCGACGCGGCGCTGCGCACCAACAATGATCGGGTAAAGGCGCGCGACACCCTGATACCGCGGGTGCGAGCCGAACTGGGGCGGTTCAGCAAGGCTGAACTGATCGCCCGGCTCGATGGCTCGGGCCTGCCATTCGCGCCGATCGGCCGACCCGAAGATCTGTTCGACGATCCGCACCTGCTCGCCGGGCAGGGACTGGCGCCGGTCACGCTCGACGACGGCACACAAACGCTACTGCCGGTGCTGCCGATCGCGCTCGATGGTGCGCGATTGGGCGGCGGCGCGTTGCCAACGGCGGGTGCCGACACGACGGAAGTGCTCACTGGGCTAGGCTATGATGCCGACGCGATCGCCGCCTTGCGTTCCGCCCGGGTGGTCGTCTGACCCCTTTCATTATCGCTGTCGTTGCATAGGCTGGCGAAAAAGGGAATTCAGCCATGGTGCGAGTGCTGCTGGTACTGCTGGCGATAACCGGGATCGGCTTTGCTATCCTGCTGTTCCGCGTCGCGCGCGACCGTGGTGCACTGGGGGTCAGCGGCGAGGGCCTGGCGCTGGGTGCGGTCACCAATTTCTTCGATACGCTCGGCATCGGCTCGTTCGCGCCGACGACGGCTTATATCAAACTGCGCAAGCTGGTTCCCGACAGCCATATCCCGGCAGTGCTGATCGCCGGCCATGCGCTGCCGACGGTGGCGCAAGGGCTGATATACATCACGCTGGTCGAGGTCGACCCCGTCCTGCTGGTCACCTGCATCGGTGCCAGCGTCGCCGGCGCTCTGGTCGGCGCGCCGATCGTGCTGAAGCTGCCGGTGCGCACTGTGCAGCTGGTCGTCGGCGTTGCGCTGCTGCTCGCGGCGATCCTATTTGCCGCCGCGAACCTGAAGCTCATGCCCGAAGGCGGCACCGCGCTCGCGCTGCCGCCGCTGCAATTCGGCATGTCGGTCGCCGGCTGCTTTGTCATCGGCGCTCTGATGACCGCGGGTATCGGCTTTTACGGACCCATGCTGGCGATGTTCAGCCTGGTGGGGCTGAACCCCGCGGCGGTGTTCCCGATCATGGCCGGCGCCGGCGCCCTGATGATGCCGGCAAGCGGGTTGCGTTTTGCGCGGTCGGACCGCGTCGACCTGAAACTGGTGCTGTCACTGGCAATCGGCGGGATCCCGGCAGTGCTGGTCGCCGCCTATCTCGTCAAATCGCTGCCGCTCGGCGCGCTGCGCTGGCTGGTCGCGGCGGTGGTGCTTTATACCGCGATCGTGATGCTGCGCAACGCGGGGAAACGGGCGGAGGCCTGAGCAAACCTGACAGGAAAAGCGCCGCGCCTAGTTTGTCTTCGTCCGCAGCGGGCGATCGTCGCTTGCCGCCAGCCAAACCGCCGCCGCATAGGCCGCGACATTCTGGTCGAGCTGGGCCTTGTCGACCTTGTCGAACGTGTCGTCGGGGGTGTGGTGCAGGTCGAAATAGCGGCTGCCGTCCTGCTCGAGCTCGAGGATGCCGGCGCCTGTCGCCCCAAGCGGCGCGACATCGGGCCCGCCGCCGGCTTCATTGTTCCTTGTCGGCGCGATGCCCAGCGGCGCGAGCACGCGATTAATCTCGGCGATCAGCGGCAGGCCGGTTTCGGCGACCTTCGACGAGACGCGGTACACCCGGTCAGCACCGAAATCGCTTTCCGCGGCGAGGACGATATTCTCGGTCTTGTGGGCCTCGACATAGGCACGGCCGCCCCAGATGCCCGGCTCCTCGGCGCCCCAGAAGACAACGCGGATGGTGCGGCGCGGTTTCAGCCCGGCGTCCTTGATAACCTTTGCGGCAGCGAGCGTGATCGCCATGCCGGCGCCATCGTCGATCGTGCCGGTGGCGAGATCCCAGCTGTCGAGATGACCACCAATGACGATGATTTCCTGCGGCGCTGCACCGCCCGGGATTTCGCCGCTGACATTCGCCGATTGGCCATCAGGATTGTAGGTCGGGGTGACGACGAGTTTGAGTGTTACCGGGCCTTTCGCCAGCAACCGCGCCAGCTGTTCGGCATCTGGTACCGACAGCGCCGCGGCGGCGGTCAGCGGCTTGCGGTCGGGCCAGGTCGTGCCGCCGGTGTGCGGGTTGCGGTGATGATCGGTGCCTATGCTGCGGATCAGCGTCGCCAGCGCGCCTTTCGATGCTGCCAGCGCCGGCCCGGCGCGGCGAACGACGCCGTTGGTGCCATAGCTGCTGCCATCCTGCGCCGGCATCATGTGATGGTCGATAAAGGCGATCTTGCCATCGAGGCTCCCCGGCGCCGCCGCTTCCAGCGCCGCATAGTCGGCAAAATAGGCGACCGGCGCGATGATCCCGGCGGCTGGCGTGGCGCCGCTGTAGCCGAGCGCGGCGATGGCGAGTTTTTGCGGGTGGCTGCCGGTGATTTCGGCGGTTTCGATCCCGCGTTGCCATATCGGCATCGGAAAGGGTTCGGTCTTGATGTTGACGAGGCCGGCCGCCTTCATTGCCTTGACCGCCCAATCGCGGCCGCGCTGTTCGGCCGGCGTCGCCGCCAGCCGCTGGCCGACCGTCGTGGTCAGGTCCTCGAGCATCGGATAGGCGGTCGATGTTGCCAATGCGCGGTCACGCAACATTGCCGCCTGGGCGATCCGATCGGGCGCGGCGAGTGCCGGGGTGGCGAGCAACAGTACGAGGGCAAGGGTGCGGCGCATGGAGGTCCTCGTGGCAAAGATCGACGCCCCGGCATAAGGTCTTGGCGATGGCGCGCAAGTGGCAGCTTCACCACCATCGCCGCGCCTGTATAGTCAGGCCATGCACCCCGCCATCCTGACTGTATCTGCCTCTTTGCTCGCTGCCGCGCCGGCGCTGGCGCAAGCGCCGGTCGCCAGCGCCTGCGCCGCGCTGCCCGAATCCGGCCCGGTTGCCGCGCCCGGCCCGCCGGAGATTGTTCCGCCGCGCGCCGGCACCGATCGTCGGCTGGTCTGCCCTGCTGATTTCCGCCTCGATGTCACCGGCCGCATGCCGATGTGCCTGCGCCCCGGCATCAGGGTCGTCGACGGCAGCCCGCGTAACGCCTGTTATGCGGCGCTGCCGTTCGGGCCGATCGCCGCGATCGCGCCGCGGCAACGCCCGACGCGCAGTTGTGCGACACGCACGCTGACCACCGTCGTTCGCATCGATGGCGCCAACGTCGGCGTTGCTGATGCGACATTCAGCGTGGTGCCGCCCGCCGGCATCATCGCGACGCCGCTCACCGACAGCGGTGCCGATGTCGACAAGGCCGAAAACCCGGTATTGCAACGCTGCTTCGCCTTCGCCTGCCGCTTGGTGAAGATGGAGATCGGCAGCCGGGCCGCGGCCAGCATCGCGCTGCAATTGCAACTGCCGGGCCGTGACCCCATCTCGCAAAGCGTCAGCCTGAACGACGACTGCCCGCGTTGAGGCAACGCATTGATGGCGGGCGCTGCATCCGCTAGACGCCTGCCCATCCCATTCCCGATTACCGAAAGCCCCCGCCGTGGCCTATCAATACGCCTATGTCATGAAGGGTCTGTCGAAGACCTATCCCGGTGCGCCCAAGCCGGCGTTCAAAGACGTTACCCTGAGTTTCCTTCCGGGCGCCAAGATCGCCATCATCGGGCCGAACGGCGCCGGCAAGTCGACGCTGATGAAGGTCATCGCGGGTATCGACAAGGAATATGTCGGCGAGGCCTGGGCCGCCGAGGGCATCACCGTCGGCTATCTGCCGCAGGAACCGCAGCTCGA
>JANOCM010000138.1:0-9980 GCA_031412175.1 Alphaproteobacteria bacterium | reverse complement strand
TCGCGGGCTATGCCGACAAGGCCGGGGTGGGCGACCCAGGTGCCGTCATGGCCGATACCGGCCTCGCGCTCCTTGTCGGCGCGGACAGCGGCAAAGGCGCGTTCATTGGCGGCCTCGTCGTCTTTGACCGGGATGAAGGCGCTCATGCCGCCCATCGCATGGGCGCCGCGGCGGTGGCAGGTGCGCACGACATGCAGCGCATATTTCGCCATGAACGGCACCGTCATGGTGACGGCGGCGCGATCGGGCAGCACGTGGTTGCTGTCGCCGCGGAAGGTCTTGATGTAGCTGAAGATATAATCCCAGCGGCCGCAGTTGAGCGCGGTGATGTGGTCGCGCAGTTCATACAATATCTCGTCGGCCATGAAGGCGCCGGGCAGCGTTTCGATCAGCACCGTCGCGCGGATGGTGCCGAGAGGCAGCCCGAGGATCGACTGGGCGGTGGTGAAGATGTTGTTCCACAACCGCGCCTCGAGATAATGCTCCATCTTGGGCAGGTAGAAATAGGGGCCGGAGACGCGCGCGATCAGCGCCCGGGCGTTGTGGAAGAAATACAGCCCGAAATCGAAGATCGCGCCGCAAACGCGCTCGCCATCGACGATCATATGCGCTTCATCGAGGTGCCAGCCGCGCGGCCGCGCGATCAGCGTCGCGGTCTTGTCGTTGAGGCTGTACGACTTGCCCTTGTCCTCCATGGAAATCGTGCCGGCGGCGGCATCGCGCAAATTGATCTGGCCCTCGACCATCACCTGCCACGTCGGCGCCGACGCGTCCTCGAGGCACGCCATGAAGCATTGCGCGCCCGAATTGAGCGCGTTGATGACCATCTTGCGGTCGCACGGCCCGGTGATCTCGACGCGGCGGTCGGTCAGATCATGCGGGGCGCCGCGCACCTGCCAGGTCGGATCGTCGCGCACCGACGAGGTTTCGGGGGCGAAATCGATGCCGTTGCCGGCGTCCCACCAGCGCTGGTGCGATTCGCGTGCGGACAGCAGCGAGCGCCGCGTCGGCTCGTACATGCGGTGCAGATGCGCGACAAAGGTCAGCGCCGCATCGGTCAGTATGGTATCATAGCCAGGGCGCATTTCGCCGGTGATCTGGACGCCGGGAACGGACATGGGATTTCCTTCAATCTTCGGTAAAGCGGAACGGCACCAGCCCGCGCTGGCGTTCGTCGAAACTCAATCGCGCCCCTGCTGGCGGCAAACCGCGCTGACGGCAAGAGGCACGGTGGCAGGCGGCGCAGCCCGGGCCGATCGGTGTCGCCGGCCGGCCGAGATCGAGCCCCACCGACCATGACAGCGCCGCGGCATGGCGCGCGTCGCAGCCCAGCCCGATGGCGAATTCGGTGCGCGGCATGCCCCACGACACGGCGATCGGGCGGACAGTGCGCGCGACGGTCAGGAAGCGGCTGCCGTCCTCCATCTCGACCAGCTGGCGGCGCACCTCGCCGGGGCGATCGAAGGCGGCATGGATCGACCATAGCGCGCAGCCGCCGCCGCCGATCGGGCTGGCCGGGATAGGCGACGGGCCGGGGGCGAAGGATTTGGAAATCACCCCGGCGCGATCGATGCGCAGGAAGAAGAACGGAACGCCGCGCGCGCCCGGTCGCGCCAGCGTCGCCATGCGGTGCGCGACCTGTTCGAGCCCGCGGCCGAAGCGCGATTGCAACAGCTCGACATCATAACCGGTGGCCTCGCAGGCGGCGACAAAGCGGCCATAGGGCATCAGCAGCGCGCTGGCGGCATATTTGCCCAGGTGGACGGTAGCGGCGCGCTGGTGCTGGGGATCGGTGATGCCGGCGGTGGCGATGGTATCGGCGATGGCGACCTTCAGCTCGATTAGCGCCAGTTGCACCGCCGCGGCGAAGCCGCGCGAAGCGGCGTCGAGACTTTCCGACAATTGCAGCTGGCGGCCGTGCAGATCGAGGCGGCGCAGCGCATTCGACAGCACGTCGGCGGGCATCGCGACGACGGTGATGGCGTGGCGGGCGCGCAGCCGCTCGACGACTGCGGCATTGAGATCATACCCCGATAGCCGAAGTTCGTCCGACAGCGCCTCGGCGGCGACATCGAGGCCGTGGAAATAATTGCCCGCCTCGGCGATCATCCGGATGACGCGGTCGAGCGGACCCGGTGCCGGGGGCGCGGCAGCGCTGGTGGGGGCAGCCTGGTGCAGCCGCAGCAGCGCCTGGGCGATGCCGGGGGATCGCGCCGCCAGCTCGCGCAATTCGCTGCGCGGCACGCTGATACCGGCCAGCCGCGAATCGCTGAACACGCGCGCCAGATCATCGGCGATATCGCTGCCGTCGCCGCCGGCGAGGCTTTTCAAGTCGAGATCATAGGTGCCGGCGAGCTTGAGCAGGAACGCCGCGGACAGCGGCCGTTGATCGCGCTCGATGAGGTTGAGATAGCTGACCGAGACGCCAAGATCGCTCGCCATCCGCGTTTGCGTCAACCCGCGCGCGGTGCGAATGCGGCGGATGCGGGCGCCGGCAAACAGCTTGCGGCCGCCGCTGTCGATCGGAAGCGCATCGGGAGAGGCAGCACGGCTTGTCAACGATTTTTACAATATGACAAATTCATCACGCGAAAACGGGACATTGCGACACGATTCTTTGACCAAATGGCGTTGACGTCCGCCTAGCGCAGGCGCACAGCGCTGACAACAGCCAGCGTGCTGAAGGGGAGGATGTGGCGGAGGCAGCGGAAACCGCGCCCCGCCACAGCCATTTTTACAACCTGCGATCGATTGCCGCCACTCACCGCAGCAGCGCGATCCATTCGCGATCGGTCTGCAGCGATTGCAGGTCGTCGTCCTGCGATCCCGGGCTGGGATTGGTCAGCCACAACAGCCGCGACTTGATTGCCGGATCGATGGCGATGGCGCGGCGGGCGGCGTTGAAAACCTGGGCGCGCACATCGGCGCTTGCCGCCGGATCGTCGGTCGCCTTGTGCAGCTGGCCATAGGCCGAGGCGAGGTAAAACCAGAAATCGGCGCGCTTGGCCGCCGCCGAATTTTCGAGCTTCTTGCCGAGATCGATGACTTCGCGATAGCCGTCGGGCTGCTTGTAAAGCAAAGTCAGCATCAGCCGCAGCGCATCGTCAGCCGATGGCGCGCTGGTGTTAGCGACCGAGGCGATGGTGTAGCTGTCGGCCTTGCTGAGCGGCATGGCGAACGGCGTTTCGACATTGCCCATTGCCGGCGGCGACTCCGCCTCGGCGGCACGTGCCGCCTCGCGGACAAAGGTGCTGGCGGCAGCGTCGAGCGCTTCGCCGCGATTGTTGAGCTCGGCCCGGTAGAACGCCGCCGGCAAGACCAGCCGGGTAAAGACGTACATGAACAGGAACCCGGCGATGGCGCCGATGATCAACACCAGCGGGCCGATCGCCGGCAACATGCTGCCCGCCGGGCCGAACTGTTTGAGGAAATCGCGGAAGCCGATCAGCAAATTGTTGATGTTGTAGAGCTGGCTGAGCCCGACGCCGACGAGCATCGTCGCCAGCCATTCCGAGATCCGTTCCAGCGCCGTGTTGGTGTTGAGCAACCGCCCGGCGCTCGCCGGTGCCGCGGTGGACTGCGCTACCTCAGCGCCCGGCTGCGCCGGATCGGTGGCCACCGGTGCCACGAGCGCCGCAGGATCGACCGCCTTTGGCACGCTGAAGATGAACCCGATGATCGCGCCGGTGGCGAACGCGGCAAGGAAGATCAGCGCGCCGACACCGATCTGCGCCAGCGGCCCGAGCGCGGCCGGCGCCGCGGCCAGCACCATCGCGCCGGCGCCCAGCCCGAGCGCCCAGCGCAGCACCGTGCCGAGATTGAAGACATCGCCGAGCCGTGATGGCCCAGGCTGTGATGGATCATTCATCGGGTCGCCCCCCAAAGCTCGTTGGCGAGGGGATGACGAATTGCAAAAAGAGTCAATAATGGCGGCCGCAAGCTTGCCAATAGCGACAGGCGCAATCGTGCCGTGATGGCGCTATCGTGGCGCCATCCCACCAGGAGAAACCGCGATGGTCGCCCCCTTTGGTCCCGATCCGTACATGAATGGCTATTATGCGCCGTTCCTTGCCGAACTCGATGCCCCCGACCTGGTGATCGAAGGCACGCTGCCCGAGGGGCTGGCCGGCACCTTTTATCGCAACGGCCCCAACCCGGCGTTCCCGATCCGCGACGGCGACCGCTACCATGTCTTCGATGGCGACGGCATGATCTATGCGATCAAGCTCGGCGGCGGCCGCGCGACGATGAAGAACCGCTGGGTGCAGACCGAAAAGCTGAAGGCCGAGCGCGCCGCCGGCAAGCGGCTGTTCGGCGTGTTCGGCAACCCGCGCTTCACCGATCCTTCGGTGAATTTCACCGACTACAACATCGCCAACACCCACATCTGGCCGCACGCTGGCCGCCTGTTCGCGCTAATGGAGGGCTGCCCGCCGGTCGAAGTCGATCCCGAGAGCCTGGCGACACTGGGCAGCGAAAGCTTTGGCGGCGCGGTCAGCGGGCCTTTCACGGCGCACCCGAAGACCGATCCCGACACCGGCGACCTCCACGCCTTCGGCTATTCGGCGAAAGGCCCCGGCTCGACGGCGGTGCGCTACAACATCATCGATGCAAATGGGCGGGCGAAGCACACGACCTTCATCGACCAGCCCTATCCGAGCATGATGCATGATTTCCTGATGACCGATCGCCACGTCGTGTTCCCGGTGATGCCGGTCGTGCTCGACATGGCGCGCGCCATGAGCGGCAAGCCGATGGCGGCGTGGGAAAACGGACGCGCCACATCGTTCGGCATCATGCCAAAGGGTGGCACCGCCGCCGATCTGCGTTGGGTCGAAAGCGATCCGCGCTTCATGTTCCATTCGTCGAACAGTTTCGAAGTCGGCGACGATATCGTCATCGATGTCGCCGGCGCGGCGCGGGCGCCGCTGATGCCCGATGCCGACGGCAATCTGCCGCGCCACGAGGACACGCGCTTCACGATGAAACGCTGGATCGTGTCGCCGAGCGGGGTGCGCGAGGAAGTGATCGACGTCCTCGACATGCAGTTCCCGCGCATCGACGATCGCCGCCAGGGCAAGGCTTATGGTGCGACCTGGATCAACTGCACGACGCGGCCGACGGCAGGCCGGCTCGACGGTTTCGAAACGCTGGCGCGGATCGACATGAACGGCGGCGCCCGCGACAGCTACGACGGCGGCGACGGCGCCTATTTCGGCGAGCCGGTGTTCGTGCCCAATGGCGCGGGCGAAACCGATGGCTGGCTGCTGGCGCTGCGCTGGGATTCGGTGAAGAACGAAAGCGCGTTGCTGGTCATGGACGCGGGGCATCTCGCCGACGGGCCGGTGGCGACGGTGCGGATGCCGGCGCGCGTGCCGGGCGGATTCCACTGTCATTGGCGCGGAGCGACAGCATGAGTAATTGGCGAGGAGCGACAGCATGACCAACCCGGGCCTCGAGCGCTGGCACAGCTATATCAAGGCGCCCGATCACACGGTTTTGTGGGAGATGCTGCACCCCGATGCGGTGTTCGAAAGCCCGGTCGTCCACACGCCGCAGCGCGGTCGCGACATCGTCTTCAAATATCTCGCCAGCGCCGACAAGGTGCTCGGCGGGCCGGGCTTTGCCTATGTCGGCGAATGGCAGGCGGCGAATTCGGTGGTGCTCGAATTCACCAACCTCATCGACGGGATTGCGATCGATGGCATCGACATGATTACGTGGAACGAGGATGGCGAGATCACCCATTTCAAGGTGATGGTGCGGCCGCTGAAGGCGGTCAACATGCTGCACAGAATGATGGGCGAGATGCTGGCGAAGTCGGGTTGAGCCTTCCTCTCCCTTGAGGGGAGTGGCGACCCGCGCCCTTGCGCGAGCGTGTGAGGGTGGCCTTTTTAGGCGCTGAGTCACCCACCCCCGACCCCTCCCTTTCAGGGAGGGGAGAAAGGTATCAGCCCGTCCAGCCGCACTCCTGTCCCTTGTTCTGCGTTTTCAACCACGCCTGCAACGGCGCAAAATAGGCCAGCATCGCCTTGCCGCTCATTTGCTTCGAGCCGGTGAACGCCTGCAGCGCCTCGGGCCAGGGCTTCGATGATCCCATCGCCAGCATGGCGTTGAGCTTTGCCCCGACCGCCTTGTCGCCATAGATCGAGCAGCGGTGGAGCGGTCCCGTCCAGCCGGCCTGCTTGCACGCCGCCTCATAGAACTGGAACTGCAGGATGCGCGCCAGGAAATAGCGGGCATAGGGTGTGTTGCCGGGGATGTGATATTTGGCGCCGGGGTCGAAATCGGCCTCGCTGCGCGTGACTGGCGGCACGATGCCTTGATACTGCAGGCGCAGGTCGGTCCACGCCTTGTTGTATCCGGTCGGCGGCGTCGCGCCCGAAAACACCCCCCAGCGCCATTTGTCGACCAGCGCGGTCCACGGCATGCCGGGCACTTTCTCCATCGCCTGGCGCAACAGCAGCCCGATGTCCTTTGACGGGTCGGGCACCTTGCTCGCATCGAGCAGGTTGATCTTGACGAGGTAATCCGGCGTCACGTTGAGCGCGACGAAATCGCCGATCGCTTCATGGAAGCCGTCGTTGGCGCTGCCCTTGTAGAGCAATGGCTGCTTGTTATAGGCGCGCTGGTAGTAATTGTGGCCGAGCTCGTGGTGGATGGTCACGAAATCCGACGAATTGACCTTGATGCACATCTTGATGCGCAGGTCGTCGATATTGTCGACATCCCAGGCGCTGGCGTGGCAGACGACTTCGCGATCGGCGGGCTTGGTGAGCATCGAACGCGTCCAGAACGTCTCGGGCAGCGGCGCAAAGCCCAGCGACGAATAAAAGCCTTCGCCGGCGCGGACCATCTTCACCGCGTCATATCTCTTGGCCTTCAACAGGTCGCCGACGTCATAGCCGATATCGCCGGCGCCCGCGGGGGCCACCACGTCGTAGATGTCGCTCCAGTCCTGCGCCCACATGTTGCCGAGCAGATCGGCCCTGATGGGCCCGGTCCTGGGCTGCACCGCATCGCCATATTTCGCATTGAGTTTCGTCCGCGTGTAGCAATGCAGATCGGTGTAGAGCGGATTGACCTCGGCGAGCAGCGTGTCGATCAGCCTGGCGAAATCGTCGGCCGGCATGTCGTATCCCGACCGCCACATCGCGCCGGTATCGGCAAAGCCCAGTTCCTTCGCCCCGGCGTTGGCGATCTCGACCATGCGGGCATAGTCGGCGCGCATCGGCTGGCCGACCTTGTGCCAGCTCGCCCACATCTCCTTGGTCAGTTCGGGGTCGCGGGTGGTGCCCATCAGCGCTTCGATGTCGTTGCCGCTGGTTGCCTCGCCCTTGAACGTCCCCTTGCCCTTGCCATAGGTCGATTGCAGCCGCGTCGCGATGGTGTTGAGTTCATCGGCGGCGCCGGCCGCATCGGGTGCCGGCAGCACGATGCCCTGTTTCAGATAATCGAGCTTGCGGCGGGTGTCGTAGCTGAGGCCGGCGGTGCCGTTGAACTTTGCTGCTTCCTTGGCAAGCTTGACCGACAGCAACGTGCCTTCGGCGCCGGCGCGCGCGGCGAGCGCATCGGTATCATCGGTGATATAGGTCGAATTCACCCATTGCACGCGTGCCGCATAGTCGCTGTAGGTTGACAATTGCTGTTCGGCGCTGGTGACAAAGGCGTCGGCGTCCTTGGCCGTCGCGGCATTGGCAGCCGGCGCCAGCAGCAGTGCGGCGGCAAGCGCCAGCGCGGAAATCCCGGTCTTCATGGTCCATCTCCCCAGATGCTTATGGCCGCGGGAATGCGCCCCGGCGGCGGGGTCCGTCAACTCCCTGCTGGTCATCCCGGGCTTGACCCGGGACCCAGCTGCTTTTCCTTGCCCAACGAAGAAAAACCGGGTCCCGGGTCAAGCCCGGGATGACGACCGGCGTTACACCGCGTGCTGCAACCACGCCGCGATCGCAGTGCCGAAATCGGGCTTGGTCACCGCGCTCATATGGTTGCCCGGCACTTCGATATAGCTGGCGCGCGGCAGTTCCATGGCAAGATCGGGCGCCGAGCCATTGTCCTGGTCGGCGACCCCGCACACCACGAGGGTCGGGGTGTCGAGCGCCCGCAGCACGTCGATCGGCGTCGCCTGCTGCGATCGCAGCACATGCGCCACCGCGGTGCCATCGATCCTGTTCTGCTTCATGAACGCCGCCGCATTGGCCTCGGCGCTGCCCGGCGCAAAGCTGTCGGGATTGGCGATGACATTGAGGAACCAAGCGGCGCGCTCGGTACCGCCGGTAAGCCCCGCCAGCCCCATGCCGCCGAGCACCGCGCGCCGCGGCTGCATCCCGCGCGCCAGCAGCCGCACCGCGGTGCGCGCGCCGAGCGAATAGCCGCCGAGATCGAAATCGCTGAGGTCGAGGTGCCTTACCAGCGCCTCGATATCCAGCGCCAGCACATCGGCGGGATAATGCGCCGGATCATGCGGCGCCGCGCTCGCCCCATGCGCGCGAAAATCCGGCATGACGACGCGAAAGCCGGCACCGGCGATTTCGGCGGCGGCGCCATATTTGCGCCAGTTCATCTCGCCGCTGCTGAACAGCCCGTGCAGCAGCACGATCGGGTGGCCGTGGCCGAGTTCGGTCCAGGCGATGCGCGTCGTGTCGAACGACAGGAATTCGTCTTGCACCAGGTTGATCATGCCGCCCCCTTCAACCCGGCATAGACCACCGCCGGCACCGTGGCGATCAGGCTCCAGGCCAGCAGTTCGAACAGCGATCGCACCAGGATCCCGGCGTCGCCAAGCCCCGCCACCAGCGCCGCCGATGGCGCCAGCGTCAGTCCGACCAGCAGCGCCAGCGCCAGCGTACGATTACGGTTGCCTTCGGTCATTTCCAGCGCCCGGCGCATCGCCGCGATCGGCCCCAGCCGCTCGACAACCGCGACTGGCACCAGCGGCATCATCGCGGCGACCGCCCACAGCCCGAGCGCCAGCAGCGAGATGTCGAGCAGCCAGCCTTCGACCGTTCCCGGACGCGCGAACAGCTGGATGATCAGCCCGAAGACCACCCCGGCACCGGCGAGCAACGCCACCCGTAGCCCCGGCGTGGCGCGCGCCAGCCCTTCGCGCACGAACAATCGCGGCGGCAGCGCGCGGCCGCGCAGCCGTGCCACGACGCCCCAACTGACCAGCGCAACATACAGCAACGCGCAAACCCCGCGCAGCGTGATCAGCAGCGTGCCGGCATCGGGCCCGGCGGCGATGGCGCGCGTGATAATGCCGGGCAGGGTGACCAGCGCCAGCCCGGCAAGGACGACGCCGGCGAAATCGCTGGCGAAAACGCGCACCGTCCGCCGGATGGCGAGCGCCACGTCAAGCCGGGCCGGTGTATCGTCGTTCACCCCGCCGTGCTTTCCTTTTTCGCCGCGCGCGCTTCGGCGACGGCGGATTGCAGGGCTTCGAACCCGACAGCGCCCGACAGGATCCGGTCGCCGACGACATAGCTCGGCGTGCCGGTCAGCCCTAACGCCCGGCCGAGTTCGAGATTGCGCTTGATCTCGGCCTTGAGCGCCGGCGCGGCGAGGTCCTTGGCGGTGCGCAATTCGTCGAGCCCGGCGGTCCGTACCATGGCGATGGTGCGTTAATGGCTGACCTTTCCCGGGGCTTCGAACATGGCGTTGTGGAAACGGCTATATTTGCCCTGCTGCGCCGCCGACAGGCTGGCCATCGCCGCCTCGTCGCTCGCCGGCGACAGCACCGGGAAATCGCGATAGACGATGCGCACCCCCTTGTCGGCGGCGGCGAGCTTGACCGTGTCGGCATGGCCCTGCCGGCAATAGGGGCAGGCGTAATCGAAAAATACCACCACCGAGACATCGCCTTGCGGATTGCCGGCGACGGCGCTGCCGAACGGCGTTTCGATGGCGGCGCGGTTGGATTTCAATAGCGCGGTGACTTCACGGCTTTGCAGCCGGTTCATCGCTTCCGGGATGATTTCGGG
>JANOCM010000137.1:0-1985 GCA_031412175.1 Alphaproteobacteria bacterium | reverse complement strand
ATCGGGGGCGCCCATGGTGACGATCTCGGCCTTGATACGCACCTTCATGCGGTGGAAAGGCATCGTCGCGGCGTGCGACAGCTTGATTTCGGGGGCGGCGCAGCCGGGCAGGGTGCGGATATGCGCGAGCGCCGCCTCGATAGCCGCATTGCTGCCGGCGATGGTGCCATTGATGCCCTCGGGGGCCAGCAGCAGCGTGCCGCGCAGCCCCAAGAGCTCGCACAACGCAACTAGCGGCGCCCGGATCGCCGCGCAGTCGCGGAATGACGTGAAGCAGTACAGGGCAGCGACCCGGATGTCGGTCGGTTCCATGGCGGGCCTTTTGAATCTCGCTGCCGCCATAGCGCCTCCACGCCCGCGCAACCAGCTATTCGGGGCGCAGCCAACCGGTATAGCGCACGACGTCGCCGACCAGCGGCAGCGCCAGCGCGACGGCGAAGTGGAAGGCGCCATCCTGCTGCCATTCGCGCGCCAGGCTGCGCGGGGCGAGGCGCATCGGCAGCGCCATATGCGCCAGTGACCAGCCGGTCATCCGCATCGACAGGCCGCCGTCGTCGCTGACAAGATCGAACCGAAAGCGATAGGGGCCGAAGCGTTCGACCAGGCTGTCGCCCGCCTGCGACAGGTGGCTGGTAAAGCAATCGCCGCCGAAGTCGCGGATCCAGCGCTCACCGCTGGTGTCGGCGGCAAAGGTGACGCGCAACCGGTGCGTGCCGGTCGGCGGAAAGCCGAACAGCCGCGCCACCAGTCGGGCCAGCGGATTGCGGCCGCGCACGACCTGCGCTGTGCCCACGGCGGTCGAGACGCCGGCGCCAGAATGCAGGTGCCGGACACTTGGCGGCAACAGCGCAAAGCGCGGCCCCATGATGCGGGCGAACAGCGGCAGTGCGCCCGGATCGGGGGCAAAGGCCGTCGCCATCAGATCAGCCGGTCGGCGAATTCGGGCGCCGGCAGCCAGCAGCTGTCGCGCTTGCCGAACCAGCGGTAGCGGTTGCGCGCCACCAGGCGATAGCCGGCATCGCGCAGCGGCCGCGGGACCAGCCGCAACGCCGCCAGCGCCCGCCACGGCCAGCCGAGCCCGGCCCAGATGGCGATGACCGCATCGCTGTCGCGCAGCGCCCGGTCGCCGATCGCCACGACCATGGTATCGGGGTCGGCGGGATCGATACCGTGGCGGCGATAGATGGCGCTGCCGACGGGTCCTTGCATCGCCGCCAGCCGGAAATGCCGCCGCCGGTCGTGCCGCAGGATGAACTGGGCGTTGGCCGAACACAGCACGCATTCGGCATCGAACACGATGATCGGGCGGCTGTCGTTCATGACGCGAAACTAGCTTGGCGGTCGTGCGAGTCCATGCGGCGGATTGCTCAGGGCGGACTTGCCGCGACGCAAGCCGCAAGTTATAACATTCGTACCAACGGAGCCCCGGCCATGCAGCATGTCAAGATCACCGCCATCGGAAATAGCGCCGGAATCATCCTGCCGCGCGAAGTGCTGGCGCAACTTGGTGTCGACAAGGGGGACACCCTGTCGGTTGTGACGACGCCGAATGGTATCGAGCTCAGCGCCTATGATCCGACGTTTGACGAGCAGATGAAGGTTGCTCGCGATGTCATGGCGCGATACCGCAATGCGTTGCGCGAACTCGCTAAATAGCGCGTCGCCAGCATGGATTGGTTCTGGATCGGCGAGCCGTTGGCGCGCGCCCTGCACGGCGAGCAGCTTGCTGCGCATGGCGGCGGCAGCGGCGTGCGAGACGCCGGCCTGCTCGATTCGGCGCTGCAGCGACCGCGCAACCTTGCCGCCTATGGCGAACCCGACGCCGCGGCGCTGGCCGCCAGCCTGGCCTTCGGCATCGCGCGCAATCACCCGTTCGTCGACGGCAACAAGCGCACGGCCTTCGTTGCGGCAGCGACCTTCCTCGAGATCAACGGCTGGCGTTTTGGCGCCAGCGAGCCCGATGTCGTGGTGACGACGCTGGCCCT
>JANOCM010000136.1:0-3099 GCA_031412175.1 Alphaproteobacteria bacterium | reverse complement strand
ACCCCCGGCGGTGCCGCCGATATCGCCTTTGGCGCCATCCCCGATGTCCGCGTCACCCAGCCGATCACCTATGCCCATGCCGGGGCGCCGCCGGTGCTGCTGCTGACCGGCGCCGACGATACCACCGTCCTGCCGCGCAATGCCGAACGGCTGGCGGCGGCGCTGACCGCACTCGGGTCGCCCGCCGAGGTCAGGGTCTATCCAGGCATCGGCCATATCGGCATCATCCTGGCGGTATCGAAACCGTTCCGCGGCAAGGCGCCGGCGCTGGCCGACACCGCGGGGTTCTTCCACAAACATCTGGGGTAGGGCGCGGTGTTTGTGCGATAGCGCGATGATGACCATCCGCAATCTCTTTGCCACGCCGTTCTACGAAGCCAGCCTCGATAGCCCCGACCTCGTTGCCGAGCTCGACCACAGCTGCCGCAGCCTCGCCCGCGACGATCGCGCCGGGCGCCAATGGGCCAAGGATCATCATTATCCGGGCTATACCAGCTACGCCTCGCTTGCCGACCTGCCGGCGCGCGATCCGGCCTTTGCCGATCTGAAGCGCCATCTCGACCGCCATGTCCGCGCCTTTGCCGATCTGGCGCATTTCGACCTCGAGGGCAGAAAGCCCAAACTCGACAGCCTGTGGGCCAATGTGCTCAAACCCGGCGGCGGCCATAGCGGCCATATCCACCCGCACAGCATCATTTCGGGCACTGTCTATATCGCCGTGCCGCCCGGCGCCGGGCCGCTCAAGCTCGAGGATCCGCGGTTGCCGATGCTGATGCACGCGCCATCCCGCACGCCCGATGCGCCGGCGGAGGCGCAGACATTCTACTACGCCGCCCCGTCGCCGGGCATGATCTTCCTGTGGGAAAGCTGGCTGCGCCATGAGGTGCCGGCGGGTAACGCGAAATCCGAACGCATCAGCATCAGTTTCAACTATGGCTGAGGCGGCGACCAAATCGGATGACCGCCGGGCGGAGATCCTCGATCGGCTGACCGCGCATGTGCTGGCGCACGGGCTGGCGGCGGCGAGCTTGCGGCCGCTGGCCCGAGCGGCGGGCATCAGCGACCGGATGCTGCTCTATTATTTCAAGGACAAGGCCGAGGTCATCGCCGCGGTGCTGAACATCGTCGCGGCGCGGATGGTGACGGCGATGGAGGCGCACACGGCGCGCGTGCCGGTGCCGCTCGACGCCCTGCGCACACAGCTGGTGGCGGTGATCTTTGCCGATGAATTCTGGCCCTACATGCGACTGTGGCTGGAAATCGCGAGCCTCGCGGCGCGGGGGGATGGGTTTTACCGCGCTGTTGGGGAACAGATCGGGCGGGGGTTTCTGGCGTGGGGTCGGGCGCAGCTGGATAGTGTTGATGCTGATGGCGATGCCGCGCGGCTGCTGGTGTCGCTGGAGGGGATGCTGGTGCTGAAGAGCATCGGGCTGGATGATGTGTGCGATGCGGCAGTTTGAGTGCACTGTCACCCCGGCGTAGGCCGGGGCCCATAAACCACCATCGTGGTCACAGACGGGCGTAGCTTGGCATATCGGTGACAAGGTTTGCGGTTTATGGGCCCCGGCCTGCGCCGGGGTGACAGGTGGGGGAGGCGCTTTTGGACAAGCAGGGCTATGTCTACATCCTCGCCAGCGCGCGGCATGGGACATTGTATGTCGGCGTCACCTCCGACCTGGTCCTGCGGGTCAGCCAGCATCGCGAGGGCATTTTCGACGGGTTCACCAAGGAATACGACGTCAAGCGCCTGGTCTGGCAGGAGGCGCACGCGACGATCGAGTCGGCGATCGCGCGGGAAAAGCGCATCAAGGAATGGCGGCGGGCCTGGAAGATCAACCTTATCGAGGCGGCAAATCCGGGGTGGGAGGATCTGGCGGTCACGTTCGGGTTTGCGCCGCTTGTAGGGGCGGCGAAGCGGTAGCGGACGATCAAGTAACGGTCACCCCGGCGTAGGCCGGGGCCCATAAACCACTATCTTGGTCACCAATGAGCTTAGCTTGGCGCATCGGCGACAAAAGTTGTGGTTTACGGGCCCCGGCCTACGCCAGGGTGACAGTTTGTGACACTAGAACTTCAACCCCGCTTCCACCCCGATCACCCGGCGCTGCCCCGGTGAGATGAACGATCCGCCGAACTCGATCGCCGGGATCACCTCGTTCAGATATTTGGTGTCGAAGGCGTTGTTGGCGAACGCCGTCAGCGTCCAGTTGCGGCCTTCGAGCCCGGCGCGGAAGTTGAAGGTGCCGAACGCCTTGCGCTGCGTCACGTCATAGGTCGCATCGCCGACGAACGCCGGCAGTGCCAGCGCCGAGATCGGCAGCAGCGCGCTGAAGATCGTCGGCTTCGTCTGGTTCTGCACCGAATGGAACCAGGTCGGCCCGGTGAGGCGGTAATCGGCGCGGAACACACCCTTCAAGCTATCGGTCAGCGGCACCACGACCTGGGTGCCGGCGTTGAGCGTATAATCGGCGGTGTACGGCGATTTGTTGCCCACGGTATCGGGCCGGCTGCTGTTCTTCTTGATCTCGCTACCGGTGATGTTTCCCGAGCCGAACACCGTCCAGCCGTCGATGATGCGGGCGTTGACGCTCAATTCGCCGCCATAGACATCGACCTTGTCGATGTTCGAAACGACGCGCAGCAGCCCGAAACCGCCAACGAAGAATTCGAAGAACTGCATGTCGCGGATCGTCGTGTAATAGCCGGCGAGGTCATAGCTGATGCGGCCGTCGAGCAGCGATCCCTTGATGCCGGCCTCGAACGCGCTCGAGCGTTCCTTGCGATACTGGTCGTTGATGACCACCCCGGCGTTGATCGTGCCCGGCGTAACGCCATCGTTGAAGTTGTTGTTGACGATCGCCGCCGAGCCCTGGTTATTGAAGCCGCCCGATTTGAAGCCGACGCCCCAGTTGGCGAACAACACCGCTTCGTCGGCAAGCTTGTAGCGCAACGTCACCTTGGGCTCGAGCTGCTTGAACGTGGCGCTTTGCGGCTGGATGGGCCCGCCGGCCTGGCCGGGGTTGATCGGCCCGCCGGTGATCGGATCGCTGACGAACGGCACCAGGTTCTCGGTCTTGCGATCCTCGATGTCATAGCGCA
>JANOCM010000135.1:0-1588 GCA_031412175.1 Alphaproteobacteria bacterium | reverse complement strand
GGCAAGCGCACAGCCCCGATTCCCGCAGCCCCGATGCCTGCGGTTCCGCCGCCCAGCGCTATCGCGCCCGTGCCGCTGGGGCTCGATCCCGGCCTGTCGGCGGGTGAACGCGTCTGGCATCTGCGCGCCGCGCTCAACGTCGCGGCGCTGGGCTGTCCGGCACCGGCAGGGGGCGCCATCACCGATCGCTACAATCGCCTGCTGCGCGATCGCAAGGTGCAACTCGCCAGCGCCTACCAGGCCGAGGTCGCGGTGTTTCGCGGCCGCTATGGCAGCGAATGGCAACCGCCGTTCGATCGCTACATGACGAGCCTTTACAACCGCCTTGCTGCCCCGGCAGCGCAGCCGGCCTTTTGCCCGGTCGCCGTCACGCTTGCCGAAGAGGCACTTGCCGCTGCCGATCTGGCTGAGTTTGCTGGCCCGGCGCTGGCGCGAGTCGAGGCGGCGTTCGTCGCGCCGCCGCCCGTGGCTGGCCCCGCGCCGGTTGTTGCCGCGGCGCCGGCGAGCCCGGTGCCAGCGCCGCCGGTCATCACGGCAACCTGGCGCATCCAGCTCGGCGCGTTCACCGGCGCCGCCGCGGCGGCAGCGGCCTGGGACCAAATTCGGATGCGCCAGCCCGGTCTCGCCGGCTATGCGCCGCATTATGAGCAGGTGCCGGCGCGGCCCGAACTGGTGCGGTTGCAGATCGGCGTCGCCGGGACCCGCGGCAATGCGTTGAACCTGTGCGCCCTCGCCGCCGCGGGTGGCTTCGACTGTATACCCGTCAGGGCTAGCGCCCGCGCAGGTCGGTGATCGCCTCGTTCGCCAGCATGTCGGCGCGTTCGTTGTCGGGGTCGCCGGCATGGCCCTTGACCCAGCGCCATTCGATGGTGTGGCGTGCTGCCGCGTCGAGCAACGCCTGCCACAGCTCGGCATTCTTCACCGGCTTTTTATCCGCAGTTTTCCAGCCGTTGCGTTTCCAGCCGTGGATCCATTTGGTGATGCCGTCGCGGACATAGACGCTGTCGGTCGACAGGATGACATCGGTCGGGCCCTTCAGCGCGTTGAGCGCCTCGATCGCCCCGGTCAGCTCCATGCGGTTATTGGTCGTGTGCGCCTCGGCGCCCTTCAGCTCTTTTTCGGTGCCATTGGCGGCGCGCAGGATGGCGCCCCAGCCGCCGATGCCGGGATTGCCCTTGCAGGCGCCGTCGGTGGCGATGACGACCTTTGGCCGCGCTTCAGTCATGCGCCAAGCACCTGTGACGGGGTGGCGGTTGCATACCAGGCAAGGCGGCGGCCGAACGCCATCGGGTCCTTGCGCGTCACCAGCGCTCCCGCCGGGGTGTTGAGCCAGTCATAGGCCCGCGTCAGCGTGAAGCGCAGCGCCGCGCCGACGCCCAGGGCCGGCAGCGCGGCGGTTTCCAGCGCATCGAGGCCATGGCTCTCGGCATAGCCGGCGGCGAGCGCGGCGGCGCGGGGCGCATGATAGGTCGCGCCATCGGGGGAAAAGCACCACGCCGCGTGCGTCGTCATATAGTCATAGGCGGTGATGTCGGTGCAGGCGAAGTAGAAGTCGATCAGCCCGGTGATGCGGCCATCGAGCATCAGC
>JANOCM010000134.1:0-41263 GCA_031412175.1 Alphaproteobacteria bacterium | reverse complement strand
TATGACCGGCTGTTCGCCCGCCAGCCCGACATGCGCGCCGAATTCTGGCGCGATCGCAGCGGCGCCATCCGCGGCGAAATGCTGTCACGCGTGTTCGAAACCATCCTCGATCTTGCCGGGCCACGCGCCTATGCCGGCGCGATGATCGAATGCGAGATCATCACCCACGACGCCTATGGCATTCCGCGATCGGTGTTCACGACCTTCTTTGCCGCTGTTGCCGACAGCGTGGCGACGGCGGCCGGGCCCGACTGGACGCCGGAAATGGCGGCGGCCTGGGCGGGATTGCTCGTCGATGTCGATGCGATCGTTGCCCGGGCGCCGGGGCCCGGCACGCCGGAATGCATTACCGACCTGGCGACCATCCTGCCCGATCGCACCGGCGAGCCGGTGTTTCCGCACCAGTAGTGCGGCTCGATACCCGAATCTCAGTCCTTGCCGGTCAGGCGCTTGATTTCGGCCTGCGCCATGCGCTCGACGATTTCGGGCATATGGGCGTCGAGCCAATCCTTGAGCATCGGCTCGAGCATGGCGCGCATCAGCCCTTCCAGCGTCATCGTCTCGCCGATCGCAATGGCGCCGACATCGCCGGGATCAACGCGCGGTGCTGCGGGCGCCGGCGTCGCGGGCGCTTCGGCAGGCGGCGCCACTTCCTCGTTCATGCGCGACCGGATCGAG
The DNA here is from genome assembly GCA_031412175.1 of Alphaproteobacteria bacterium. GTDB lineage: Bacteria > Pseudomonadota > Alphaproteobacteria > Sphingomonadales > Sphingomonadaceae > Sandarakinorhabdus. The sequence continues at coordinate 40,585 of JANOCM010000134.1, read as the reverse complement.
GACAGGATGGCGTCGATGTTCGGGGGAAGTTCGCTCATGGCGGCCACACTAAGGCTGTTGCGGCCCGATTACCAGAGAGCGGCTGGCGCGTTCCGCCGGTGGCAGCGGCCGTGCCGGCGGGCCGCCCGGCGTGTCGTCGAGCAGCCGATGACGGACGATCCGGGCGTTGCTGACCGCGTCATATTCGGTGACCGGGATGCCCAGCGCGATGGCTTCGGCGGCGCCCACGCTGGCGAGCAGCGAATAGGCGGCGACCTGTTCCTCGCGGCGCGCGGTCACCAGATTGACCTGCGCGGTCAGCTTTTCCTGCTCGGCATTGAGCAGCTCGATGATCGTGCGCGTGCCGACCTGGTTCTCCTGTTTTACGCCTTCGGCGGCGAGCGTGTTGGCATCGACGGCAACCTGCGATGCCTCGATTACGGCGCGGGCGGCGCGCAACTGGTTGAAGCTGTTGGTGACGCTTTCCTCGGTCGATCGGCTGGTCGCGGTGATGGTTTCGAGCAACTGGCTCTGCCGCGCCTGCGCCTGCCGCACTTGCGATCCGACCAACCCGGCCTGGTACAGCGGGATCGTCGCCGAAATCGTTGCATCCTGGGTGAAGAAGGCGCCGCTCGGCCGGAAATTGCCGGCGCTGACGCCGCCTTCGAAGCGCTGATAATTGGCACCGAGCGAGGCATCGAGCGACGGCAACCGTTGTTTCTGCAGCGTCTTCACGTCATAGCGCGCCGCCGCTTCGTCAAAGCGCGCAGCGATCAGCGACGGGTTGTTTTCCCGCGCGATGTCGACGGCCTGGCCGGCGGTGCCGGGCAGGATCGGCAGTGGCGGCAGCGGCGCCAGATCTTCCGGTAGACGGCCAACGACGCGCAGATACGCCTGGCGGGCGGCGGCAAGCTGGTTCTGGGCGACGACAAGGTTCGATTGGGCATTGGCCAACCGCGCCTGCGACTGCGCGACATCGGTGCGTGTCAGGTCGCCGACTTCGAACCGGTCTTTCGATTGCTGGAGCTCGCGTTCCAGCACCTTCACCTGGCTGATGTTGAGCTCGATGACCCGCTGGAAGCGCAGCACGTCGGCGTAGGCAGTGACGGTGTTGAGCACGACCTGATTTTCGGCAGCGCGGAGCCGGGCACGCGCGGCCAGGATGCGGTTCTCGCCTGCGGATACCGCGGTTCGGACCCGGCCGCCCTGGTAAAGCGACTGCGACAGCTGCAAGCCGGCAACATAGGTCCGGCCGTTGTCTGCGAACTCATTGCCGGCTTGGCTGGCGGAAAGCCGCGTGCCGAGCGTCGGGCGACCGGGGGCCAGCGCCTGCGGCACGCTTTCATCGACCTGCTTCACGACATCGCGCTGCGCCGCCAGTTCGGGGTTGCGGTCATAGGCGGCGGCAATGGCCTCGGCGAGCGTGTCGGCGGCCTGTGCGGGGACGGCAGCAATGGCAACAGCGGTAGCGGCAGCAAGCAGCAAGGAGCGGAACGACATCAGATCGGGCACTTTCGCGTCAAAAGGCAAAGGCAGGCGGGCGCAGGAAGCCGGGCAGCGGTTTGGCGGCGACTTCGAGAAACGGCAAGCCGCCGATCCTGTTGCCAGCGATCAAGGGGCCCGCCGATGCGCGGCCGATACCGCCATCGCGCACCACCGCAGCCACGCGGCCATGCGGCTCGATCTGCGCGGCGATGGCATCGGGCACCATTTCGATGGCGCCTTCGAACAGCACGACGTCATAGCGCGCATTCGGCGGATAGCCGCCGGCCAGCGGTGCTTCGATGATATCGGCACGGGCAGTGGCCGCCAGCGCCAGCAGCGCCGGGTCGTTTTCGATCGCCGTCACGGTTGCCCCGATATGGCGCACCACCGCCGCCGAATAGCCGGCAGCGGCGCCGACGATCAGCACCCTATCGGAAGCGGTGACGCGGGCGTTCTGCAGCAACAGCGCCAGCACCATCGGCTCGAGCAGCCAGCGGCACGGTGCGACCTCGAGCGCGGCATCGGCGTAGGCGAGACCCTTCAGCGCCGGCGGCAAGAAATCTTCGCGCGCGATCGCCGTCATCGCCGCCAGCACATCGGCATCGATGACACCGACGGTGCGCAGCTGGCTGTCGATCATCGTCTGGCGGCGCTGGGCACTGGTCATCTCGGCATCATGAAGGCTGGCAAGCATGGACAAGGGGGTTCTCGCGCTGTGAAGTGTTCTGTATCTATAATACAGCTGAGTCGCAATCGAATTGATAATCGTTGTCCCCGTCTAGCCATGAAGGTTGCCCTCGCCAAGCACCTTCGCTAGGGGAGGCGTCCCCAAGCGCTTTTGCGCGGCCCGATGGCGGAGTGGTGACGTAACGGACTGCAAATCCGTGAACCCGGGTTCGATTCCCGGTCGGGCCTCCAGCGCTGTGTCGTGGGCACACGACAAACTGCTCTCGTTGTCGTTTGCCATCAGTAATGGGCAGAATCTGGAACCATATCTGGTTACGTCGGCATGATGGCAAACTGCAAGATGTTGCTATGCGAGCCTAATCTTGAGCAGTCCGGTGCGACTTCCAGACGATAGCAGCCGAAGCAGGTCTCGAGGAAGTCACCCATGAATGCTGTGTTGATTAACTGACACGACCAATGATTCGGACCGGTTCTTCGATCTGCTTTCTCGAGGGCTATCAAATGCGTCGCCGTGCGACGGGCGTGACAACATCGAACCAAGCGGTCGATTCCCCAGCCACGAAATGCCGTCGAGTGGCACCGCCTGCGGGGAAAGGCGCTACAATTTGATTTGACGCTCTAGGGGGTTTCCTGGGCGTTGCGACCATTGCGGCTGCCAACTCCACCTTCGCCTGCTGCCAAAGCGTTCGGCGTCCGCGTTCATCTAAAGGCTCGATGACGGCTGCGAAGCGCGTGTTGACCCGCAGCAGCCGGCCTTCATCGCCATCGTCCGACATCCGCTTTTGCACCGCAGGCTACGGGTCGAGCAAAATATTCTACCATAGACGCTGACCCGCTGTGCCGCCGTTTCTGTGGATCGTCTCATCGATTCGCTTGTCCTTCGTTGCTGCGAGGCGATTGCGGCTGCCGCACCCAGCGGTTGAAGAGGGCTGCCGATTGCCCTGTCGGAAAACTGTTGATTCCCGACACTCCAACACGTCGCGCACTTTGATTGGGGGTAACGCAGAGACACCATTCTTATCGCCGGCGGCATCAGCTCTAATCTGCCCCAAGAGGTGAGCGAGCCATTCGGCAAAGCCGTGATGGATGCGAGCAGAATGTGAAATATATTGAGCCGAGTTGAGCTCGCGGACGATGGAGCAAAGCGCCAACACATGCTATCGGTTGCGTCTCGTTCGCGAGTGAGTCGATCGCGCTCGACCGTCACATTGCGTGCTGCGCGGCTGTTCACGAGAGATCAGCACCGGCCCTGCCGGCCGGCATATCTTTTCTTTGCTAGCGACGTGGAAGGCACGTCCTGCTGAGATCAGGAGACCAACCATGACACAAGGGACTGACGCGACAGCGAACTCTTCGTCATCAATGGTAAATCCTAACCCTGCTTCGGGATCGGCTCCCGATGTCGGCCCGTCGGGTCCATCTGCAAACACGGGCGAGCCGATCAGGCCATTCCAGTACCACGCCGCCAACGACGACCTGGCCGATCTCAAGCGAAGGATCGCCGCAACCCGATGGCCCGATCAGGAGACAGTCGGCGATGCATCGCAGGGCGTGCAGCTCGCGACGATGCGCAAGCTCGCGGATTATTGGGCGAATGACTATGACTGGCGCCGGTGCGAGAAACGGCTCAATGGCTTGCCGAACTTCATCACTGAAATCGATGGGCTCGACATCCATTTCATTCACGTTCGCTCCAAGCACGAGAATGCCCTTCCCGTCATTGTCACGCATGGTTGGCCGGGTTCGGTCGTGGAACAGCTCAAGATCATTGGGCCGCTGACCGATCCGACCGCCTTTGGCGGCACGGCGGACGATGCATTCGACGTCGTGATACCCTCGATACCTGGGTACGGCTTCTCTGCCAGGCCGACTACGCCGGGCTGGAATCCCCCGCGCATCGCCCAAGCCTGGATAACGCTGATGAAGCGGCTCGGTTACGCGCGCTTCTTGGCGCAAGGTGGCGACTGGGGCGCAGTGATTACCGAGATTCTGGGTGCGATGGCGCCGCCCGAGCTGATCGCTATCCACACGAACATGCCGTCCACCGCGCCGTCGGAAGTTTTCGACGCGCTTCGTTCCGGCGAAGGCCCGCCCGCCGGCCTTACCGTAGACGAGCAGCAGGCTTTCAAGCGGCTTGAACTCTTCTTCACCCACGGTCTCGCTTATGCGCAGCAGATGGGCCAACGACCACAGCCGTTGTATGGTATCGCGGATTCGCCAATCGGTCTCGCCGCCTGGTTCCTTGATCACGACATCCTCAGCTATGAGATGATTGCCCGCGCTTTCGATGGTCATACCGAAGGACTTTCCCGCGACGATGTGCTCGACAACATCACGATCACCTGGTTGACCAACACGGCGATCTGGGGGGCACGTCTCTATTGGGAAGCCTTGCCGCGCATCGCGGCGGGTTTTGGTATCGAGCGCAACAATGTACATTTCTTCGAGCCGTTCGGCGTGCGCGTTCCCACCGCCGTGAGCGCGTTCTCCGACGAACTTTATCAAGCGCCGAAAAGCTGGGCGGAGCGCACTTATCCCAAGCTCATCCACTACAACCGGCTCTCCAAGGGCGGACACTTCGCCGCTTTCGAACAGCCGGAACTGTTGACGAACGAGCTGCGGGCGGCCTTCCAGTCTTTGCGATGAAACAGGATGGCCGGGCGGAGCACGACCTGCACCGTCCGGCCAACATCAGGGTCGGAGAGATCGCGCATGGAATTTAGCTTCACACCTGTCGTAGCAGCAGTCGCGCTGACGGTCGGTGGTGCTTGGGCGCTGCACGCTGCGCCCAAGCCTTTGCCGGCGACCACGCGCACTGAACTCCAGCGTCACGATCTCGGTATCCCCGGACGTGAAACGATCCAGGCCCGGATTTCATTCGAGCCCGGTGCGGCTTTCCCGCGCCACAGGCACCCTGGCGAGGAGATCATCTATGTCCTCGACGGCGCGCTCGCGTATCAGGTCGAGGGGCGCCCGACCGTGACCCTCAAAGCCGGTGATGTCCTGTTCATTCCCGCCGAAACGACCCACGCGGCCGAGAATGTGGGCACTGGCACCGCTTCGGAACTTGCCACCTACGTCGTCGAGAAAGGCCGCCCGCTCGTCGAGCTGGTCAGATGACGCTCCGTCGCTCTGTTCAAGTTGCGCAACTGCTGATCGGCATCTAGGAACGGCACGCGATCCTTTAGCGCTCGGAAAGCGTCATCGCCTCGACCGCCAACTGGCTGAAGCTGGCGCGCAGCCGCGGAGCGGCGAAATCGAGGAACGCGCGCACCTTCGGCATCGACACGCGCCCGGGCGGCGTGAGCAGGTGGACGGGCAAGGCAGGGTGCTCGGCTGCAGCGAGCACGACTTGCAGTTGGCCGGCATGAACGGCTTCGGCCACATGATAGGAATAGAGGCGGGTCAGGCCGAGCCCGGCAATCGCCGAGCGTCGTGCTGCCTGGACAGTGTTAACCGTGATGCGCGGGGTGAAGTGGACGATGCGCGAGGCCGTGGATCCGGCGGCGGGGGCGAAGCTCCAACTGTCGACACCGAAGTTGGTGAAGGCGACGATCCGGTGGGCCGATACATCGCCCGGCTCGGAAAGCGGAGGGGCGACGGCGAGATAGGCAGGTGCGCCGACCACAACGCGGCGAATGTCGCCGCCGACGCGCGTCGCAATCAGAGCGGAGTCGGACAGGTTGCCGACCCGCAGCGCGATATCTACGCCTTCTTCGATCAGGCTGACCGGGCGGTCGAGCAGCATGAGCTGCGCTGAAACCTCTGGATAGATGGCGAGATAGGCTTCCAGAACTGGTCGCAGGATGTCATCGCCGCCGTGTGGCGGCGCCGAGATGGTCAGCACGCCGCGCGGCGCCGACCGTTCGCCCGCCGCTTGCAGCTCGGCTTCTTCGAGTTCGGTCAGGATGCGGCGGCACGCAATGGCATAACGCTCGCCGGCTTCGCTCAGCCGGATCGAGCGCGTCGTCCGGTGCAGCAGTTCCACGCCCACCCGGGCTTCCAGAAAGGCGATCGCCCGGCTGACCGCGGCGGGCGAACGGCGCAGCACGCGACTGGCACCGGCAAGGCTGCCCTCGTCGAGCGTGGTAATGAACACCTTCATGGCGTCGAGCCGATCCATGCCGGCCATTCTATCTATTATTACGCCAGACGGAAGGGTGACGCTCGCACAGCGTCAATTCTCTCCAGAACAGCGCAGGCCTAATTCGGTCTCACAGGACGCGATGGACGCGCCGCTGCCAATAGGAGATGCAACATGAACGATAACCGGAAAGTCGCCGTCGTCACCGGCGCATTGCAGGGCATCGGCGCCGCCGTCGTCACCGCGCTGCTCGCCAAGGGCTACCAGGTCGTTGCGACGTCCCGCACGATCGCCGCGTCGAGCAACCCGGACGTCCTTACCGTGCAGGGCGATATCGGCAGTCCGGCCACCGGCCGCCGCGTCGTCGAGGCAGCGATCGACCGCTTCGGCCGGATCGACCTGCTCGTCAACAATGCCGGCATTTTCCTCGCCAACGCGATGACGGCCTATTCCGACGACGATTACGCCAACGCCACCTCGACCAATCTCAACGGCTTCTTCTTCATCACCCGCGAAACGCTGAAGGTGATGGAGGCGCAAAAGTCGGGCCAGGTCATCAGCATCACCACGGCGCTGGTCGACCAACCGCTCTCGGCGGTCCCGTCGGCACTGGCGTCGTTGACCAAGGGCGGCATTCAGGCAGCAACACGTGGTCTTGCAGTCGAATATGCCCAGCGCGGCATCCGGGTCAACGCGGTTGCGCCAGGCGTGATCAGCACGCCGATGCACGCGCCGGAAACGCATGATTTTCTCGGTGCGCTCCACCCGCTGGGCCGCATGGGCGAGATTTCCGAGGTCGTCGAGGCGGTCCTCTATCTTGAGGGTGCAAGCTTCGTCACCGGCCAGATCCTGCATGTCGATGGCGGCCAGAGCGCCGGCCATTAATCGAAAGGACAAGACAATGCCGATCGTCACCGTACAATTGACCCGCGAAGGCACGTCGCCGGGTGCGGACCGCACCACCCCCGAACAGAAGGCCGCAATCTACAAGGGCATGAGCGAAGTGCTTCGCGATGTCCTCGGCAAGCCGGTCGACTGGACCTGGGTCATCATCCAGGAAGTCGATCCCGAGGATTGGGGTTGGGGCGGCCTGCCGGTCATGGAGTATCGCCGCAAGCGAGCCGCCGCCGAACCCGGATGATTGGCAGCATCGCGCGCAACTGAGCCGCGCGAGGCCACGCGGACAACTGAACGCTTCTTTCAACCAAATTTCACTGCACAGCCATCGAGCAATCCTGCCGATGACCAGGAAAGGTATGTCTCATGAACACGAATAAAGGAACCGCTCTGATTACAGGAGCCTCGACCGGCATCGGTGCGATCTATGCAGATCGGCTTGCTTGGCGCGGCCATGACCTGATCCTTGTCGCTCGCAATGAACGGAAACTGTCAAAGGTAGCCGAGCGACTTCGCGCCCAGACCGGCCAGAACGTCGAAACCATCGTCGCCGATTTGTCGGATCGCGCCGACCTTGCCCGCGTCGAGGCGCGCCTCGCCAGCGACCCGGCCATCACGATGCTGGTCAATAATGCCGGCGTCGGCGGCACGGCGCCTCTTCTCGGGTCGGACGTCAACGCGATGAGCGCCATGGTCGCCCTGAACGTCGAGGCATTGATGCGACTGTCCTATGCCGCGGCGCCGGGTTTTGTAGCTCGCGGGCAGGGCACGATCATCAACATCGCGTCGATCGTGGCAATCGCTCCCGAGGTGCTGAACGGCGTCTATGGCGGCAGCAAGGCCTTTGTCCTCGCGTTCAGCCAAAGCCTTCGTCACGAGCTCGCGGCGTCCGGGGTCAAGGTGCAGGTCGTACTTCCGGGCGCTACTGCGACCGAGTTCTGGGACGTTGCCGGCACCCCGCTCGCGCATCTGCCGGAAGCAATTGTGATGACCGCTGACGATCTCGTCGATGCCGCGCTGGCGGGGCTCGACCAGGGCGAGTTCGTCACCATCCCAGCCCTCGCCGACATCGGTCAGTGGGACAGCTTCGAAGCTGCCCGCCTCGGCATGGCCGACAAGCTTTCAACCCAAAAGCCGGCCGCCCGCTACCGGCTGCACTAGAATTCTTGGCGGGCTTCACCCAACACAGGAGTAAAATCAATGTCCACCAAGATCCTCTATACCGGCAAGATCCACACCACGGGCGGTCGAACCGGCGCCGCGCAAAGCTCTGACGGACAGCTTGCAGTCAAGCTCTCGTCGCCGGGCTCATCTGCACCCGGCACCAACCCCGAGCAGCTTCTCGGCGCCGGCTGGTCGGCCTGCTTCCTGAGCGCGATCGGCATCGCGGCCAGCGAGCACAAGGTCAGGCTGCCCGCAGATGCAGCGGTCGATGCCGAGATTGACCTCGTCGTCGGCGACGATGGCTATGCCTTGAGCGCACGGCTTAACGTTGCTCTGCCTGGCATCGACCGCGCGCTGGGCGAGATGCTGATCGAGCGTGCTCACGAAACCTGCCCCTACTCGAAGGCGACGAAGGGCAACATTCCCGTGGTGACCACGCTCGTCTGACGCCCGTAACTGGCGGCGCGGCGTTTGCGACTAGGCGGCGGGCGATTTCGCCCGCCGCCATCTGCCCTGCACGCCTGCGCACCGTCGCCCGATCCGAGCTGCTGCCGGTCTGATGGACACGCGGTTGCACGTGCAGGCGAAGGTTTGCAGTCTGGGTCTATCGCAAACGGTGGCTAACCGAACATGATGTCGGATACATTGACGGGCGTATAGATTGTCACGACTTCGACGCTGTGGTCGACGCCATCGCGGATCTCCCACAGATTGGACGACGTCCCCTGCGTGACGGTCGTACCCGCCCCCCAACCGATAAGCTTGATGGAATCACCGGCGGCCGCACCATTGCCGCGGAAATCGGTGATGATGTCGCCGTTGCTCTGGCCTTTGGCGAGCACGAAGATATCGTTGCCGCTGCCGCCGGACAGGGTGTCGGCACCGGCGCCGCCATTCAATGCGTCGTTCATGATGCCACCGATCAGTGTGTCGCGGCCGCCGCCGCCCGTCAGGGTGTTGATGCCGCTGCCCCCGGTGATCACATTATTGAGATCGTTGCCGACGCCGTTGAAATTGCCGATCCCTACAAAAGTGAGGTTCTCGATGCCGGCGCCAAGAGTGTAGCTGCCGACCGACGCCTTGACGAGATCGATGCCGCCCGCGTCGACGCCGTTTTCGACCTCGATGCAGCGGTCACTGATGTTGTCGACAATATACCAGTCGCCACCGGCGCCACCATACATCGTGTCGGCTCCCGCCTTGCCATCGAGGATGTTGGTACCGGCATTGCCGCGCAGCACGTTCCTGAGTTCATTGCCGGTTGCGATGAGATTGCCGATCCCGGACAGCGTCAGATTTTCGAGTCCTGAGCCGAGCGCATAGGTGGCTGACACCACGACGCTGTCGATGCCCCCCGTGTCGATGACCCGGTGCGTTGCGGTGTCGAGAATATAGGTGTCGTTGCCCAGCCCGCCCTCGAGCGTATCCTGGCTGCCGACGCCAATCAGTTTGTCGTTGCCGATGCCTCCGACGATGCGGCTGCTCGCCCAATTGGCCTCGAGCGTCGCGCCCGTCGTACCGGTATAGATCAGGTTCTCGAGACCGGTCTGCAGTTTCCAGCCTATGCTGCTGTAAACGATATCAATGCCGCTGCTGTCGATGATCGTCTGCTTCAGGTTGTCGACATAGTAGCTGTCATTGCCATTGCCGCCGTTAAGGACATCAGCGCCGCCGTTGCCGACCAGTTTGTCGTTGCCGTTGCCGCTGACGATCTTGTTGTTCAGCGCGTTGCCGATGCCGGTAAAATTGCCCGTGCCGCGGAAGATGAGATCATGAAAACTGGCGGCAAGCGTGACGTTGTTTTGCGCCGTAACCACTTGATAGTCTGACGTGATTGTGGCCAAAGCTTCTGGTGTCAGCGCGCTGTCGAGCGTTACCGAGCCGTTCTGGTTGGTGACCCTGATATCATAGGCGCCGGCGTCGATCGATACCGGGCCGCTGTTACCGTCGAGCACCAGCGCGTGCGATCCGCTCTTGATGTCGAAGCGCGGCGTGTTGTTGCCGACGGTGCCAAAGCCTGACCAGACCAGCGTGTTGTTGGAGACGGTGCCGCTGACATTTTCGAGCAGCACGCCTTGTCCTTGGCCGTCGGTGAGGCGATTGCCCGAGATTACGGTGTTTACAAAGCCGAGGCCCTTGCCATTGTCATCGAGATAGATGCCGAGCATTGGCGCGCCGGTGCCCTGCTCGAGGTTATTGTTGGTGATGACGACACCGCTGATCGCGGTCGTGTCGGTCCAGATATGGATGCGGTCGCCATGATCGCCGGCGCCGCCATAGCTCCAGGGCGTGCTGTTATAGGTGTGGTTGCCAGTGATCGTCAGGTTCGCGGTCACCGATCCGCTGATCGGCGTGGTCCGCAGGTCGTGGATCTCGTTGTTGGCGATATTCACCTCTGAGCTGCCCGCCATCAGGATGCCCTTATTGAACAGCGAAATGTCGCTGCCCGAGATCGTCACGCCCTTCGAAAACGCGACATAGATGCCGACGCCGGCGGGGAGACCGATAACATTGCGCGACGCGTCCAGAATGGTTGCATCTTGCGCGACGCCGTTGATCGCCAGCCCGCCGGTGATCTTGGCATCGGTGATCGCAATGTTGCTCGAGTTCGACACCCGGATCGCCTGGGTGCCGGCATTGCTCGTCATTGTCGGGGGCAGGTTGACCGTCGAGTCATCAAACGTGAGCCCCTTGACGCCGACGAGCGCGATCGAGTTGAACGTGCCGCCCTTGATCGTCACTTGCTCGGTGAACTGGAAACGCGACAACGCCAGATCGCCATAGCTGCCGGCGGCAAGGACAATGGTTTCGCCCCCCGTCGAGGCCTGGAGTGCCGTCACCAGCTGTACCTGGTTGGCCACCGAAATGGTCCTGACAGTCATTTGACACACTCCCAATCGACACTCGTCTGCGTTGGGATGACCGGGTCAGCAGACCACGGCGTTGCTGCTGTCAAAACATAGGAGTTCCACGCAGAGTTGACATTATCGCCCAACCCGATCGCAAGCGGACCAGTTCGTGCCCGGTGGTAACCATTCCAGGATTGCGTCACCGCCGATGCGGCCAATGGCGGGGTGTCGATAAGTGCAGCAACTGCTCCCGCAATACGCAGACGTCGTCCAGCCGTCGAGGGCAGAGCCATCGACCCAACAACCGAGATCATGGTTGACTTTGTCCCTTCCGCCCAGCCGGCGGGCACCAGAGTGGCACCCATCCCCCGCAAACCGGTCTGGCGTGTCAACTGTAATCCTAGAAGTAGTTATCAAATGGTAAGCTAGCGGCGGGCAGCGCGCCGAGACGCATTTCGTTCCACCTTTTGTGCGGCAAAGTGATAATTTTGCAACGGAGCCATCGAATCTCGTTATGATTTCGGAAGTTGATAATTAACATGCGATCGGGCCGAATGAGCGGCACCGGGTTTGCAGATCGCAGGACTGCGTTGGTCGAAGTTCGGCACAAGCGGAGCGTCAATGTTTCCGGCAGCGGCCGCTTTACAGTGTTATCGATTGAAATCCGAGGCTCCGCACACGGCCACTCAGCCGCATCACACGAGCAAACGCCCGAACGTCAGCTCTTGCTAGAAGTCGTCGTTCAGCGGGCTTGGCAGGCACGGCTGAAGAATCCCAATTCGCGACTTTCCGATGGCCCGTCGGCGCGCGCCCGAGCCGCTGGGCGCGCGACGTGAACAAGTGTCCGCTTTCGGGAGAGGTAGCGGAGGCGATGAATGTCCGGGTCTGGGTCGTGAGTGTCAGTCGGAAAATGATCCGGTTCCGCGTCTTGGCGCGAAAATTACACGCCGGCGGCTGGACCTGCGACAATTATTCCCGGCAATGCCGATAGCCTGCGGGTCGGTGCGGGAATTCAGCAGGGCTTGGGCGGTAGTTTCTACTCGAAGTTAGAATATCGCTACTCAAACTATGAGGCAAGAACGGTCCGTCACTAAGTGCTTCTCGGATTGGGGATGTCGTTCTGATGGGCCCGGGCCGATCCTGCTCAGCGAGGCTGTTGCTCGGGATGGCGGGTATCGTCGTTATAAATGCCGTTATGCTGATCGGGACCATCTGGACTGCGGTTCCAGCGAGTGCCCGGTGACGCCTCGCATGCGAACGACCGCTTCGGGCAATTACGGACTTTCCAGTTAACTTGCGGTCACACAGCCGGAACACTCGCACTCAAGCCGCAGGAAGAAAGCGGGGACGTGAGTGCACGTCACGCGATCACACCAAGACCTGACGACATCGTCACAGACGAATATGTAGCGTCAGGGGACCTGCGTGGCGGTACCTGCAACGACATACCAAGTCACCAGCAGTCCGCATAGCAGTCCGCCGGGCACGGCGCTGCCTGTTCGTGCCCTGGTAAAGGTGCCGATAGCTGCAACGGTGGCCAGCAGCGGTACGAACTGAATGGCGATGACGGTGGTCAACGGATCGAACGCCGTCGGCAGTCGGCCGGTCACGAAGAAGATGCCATAGTCGACGACAAGCAACAGCAGGAAGCCTGCCGCCAGCGCCAGCATTGCAGTGACGTAGCGCCAGAGCCAGCCGTCCGTTGCCACCGCCAGTCGGCCGAGCGCGCGTAGCGTTACGACCTGGGCAAAGGTAATGGGCACCAGATAGACCAGCGCGATCCGAAACTGGTCGAGGCTGAGCGGCTTCAGTGCTACCACCCAGAACCGGAAATCGACCGTGAACCACGCCGCCATCGCCAGCAGCGCCAGATACCCGATGGCCGCTGTCGCCAGCGCCAGGAATGCCGCCTGCAGCCACTGAAGCGTCGCACGCGCCGGCGCCAGGGGACCTAACCGGGACAGCAGCAGTGTCAGCCCGGCGTTGATCAGAGCCCAGAACATCACTTGCGTCGTGACCGTTTGCGGCAGCAGCGCCGACGGCGGCAACGCCAGCGTTACCGCGATGAACGCCGGGAAGAAGGTGACGGCCGGCAGCAGCGCCGTCAGCGCGAACTGTCGCCACCAGCGGCGGTCGCGGCGCGGCAACTCCGGCGGCGGCGCTCGGCGCAGCGCGGCGAAGACCGGCAGCGCCAGCAACAGGTCGAAACTGCCGACGAGCACGCTGACGAAGCCGATGAGCGCGATGCCCGTCGCGACTTCCTTGCCGAACCAGATCTGGTCATCGGCGGGCAGGGGCGTGCCACCCTCCAACGTGCGGCCAAACCAGTCGATTGCATCGCCGATCGCGGCATGGCTGATGTGGTCGCCCGGATGGGTCGCGACCGGCTGTGTCAGGCGGCGGGCCGTGCCGGCGGCGATGCTGCCGTAGATTCGGCCCGGCGCGATGGCGGCGGTGCCGAACAGCGCCTGTAATTTCGCGCTGCTCGCGACATCCTGTGCGCGGTCGACATCCCACATCAATTTCGAGAACTCGTCGTAGCGGCTGAACACCAGCGCCAGGTTGCGTGGCCAGGCCGGCGTGCCATCGGCGGCAAACGGCTTGCCGGTCGCTGACCCTTCCAGCACCATCGCGCGGTAGGCATCGGGCATGGCGGCGGCGGCAGCGAGGACTGTCCAGCCGCCCATGCTATGGCCTTCGAGGCCGATGTTGGCCTTGTCGACCATCGGCAGTCCGCGAAGAAAGGCCAGTCCGGCCGGGCCGCCAAAGCCCTCGGAAAACGCCGCGCCGCCTGAATAGCCATGGCCGGTCTGGTCGAGCGCCAGCACGACATAGCCGCGACGGGCAAATTCGATGGCGAAGCCGGCCTGCGTCTCGCGGCTGTTGATATAGCCGTGGACGGCGAGGATGGCCGGCGCCGGCGTCGCCGCCGTGGCATTCGGCGGCACATAGAGCAGCGCGCACATCTGCGTGCCGGCAGGCGAGCGAAAGCGGACGTCGTGCACCACAATGCCGCCAGCGGTCTGAATGCGGCCGGCCTGCCACGCTCCGCCCAGGACCAGCGCCAGCCCGAGCAGAAACAACCACCAGCCCTTGCGCATCGTCGCATACCCCCAATCGATGCCAGCCATAGTCGCTGGTCGATGGCAGACAAAACAATTGCATCAGGTGCCGCATCGACTCGTTGCCCTCTACACCCCAATATGCATGCGACAATGCGGGGAAGCGGTGTGGCGCGAACGGACAACATGGCACTTCTTGAGGAGCCGATCCTGCCGACGCTGCTTCGCCTGGCGTTGCCCAACATGGGCGCAATGCTGGCCGGGTCCATCGCGGCGATCGCGGAAACCGCCTATGTCGGCGCGCTCGGCGTGCCGGCGTTGGCCGGCATGGCATTGGTGTTCCCGCTGATCATGTTGCAGATGATGCTGTCGGCCGGCGCCATGGGGGGTGGCGTATCGGCGGCAATCTCGCGCGCCTTGGGCGCAGGCGACACGGCGCGTGCCGATGCGCTGGCGGTGCACACCATGTGGATCGGCATCATCATTGGTGGCACCACGACCGTGTTGATGCTGGTGTTCGCGCCGGCGCTGCTGGCAGCAACGGGCGGCCGCGGCCCAGCGCTCCAGGCCGCGGTGGCGTTCGCCGGCGTGGCCTTCCTTGGCTCAATCGGAGTGTGGCTGCAGAACCTGTTTGCCGCCGTGCTGCGCGGTGCCGGCAACATGGCCGTGCCTTCGGCGACGCTGCTCGGCACGGCGGTGGCGCAGATCGTCATCGGTGGCGCGCTGGGGCTCGGCTTGGGGCCATTGCCACGGCTGGGAATGCCCGGTGTCGCGGCCGGCCAAGTCGTGGCGGCTTCAGCCGGCGCGCTGTTCCTGTTTGCGTACCTGCGATCGGGCCGGGCGCGCGTCAGGCTGGGGCGGGTACCGCTGGCTTGGCGCTATTTTGCCGAAATACTGCGCGTCGGGGCGACAGCGTGCATTTCGCCGTTTCAGACAGTGTTGACCATCGTCATCCTCAATGGACTGGTCGCGGGCTTCGGTGCGACGGCGCTGGCCGGGTTCGGCATCGGCGTCCGATTGGAGTTTTTGTTGACGCCCATCGCCTTTGCCATCGGGGTGGCATCGGTGCCCCTCGTCGGCACGGCGATGGGTGCGGGGATGGTGGCGCGCGCGCGGCGGGCGGCGTGGATAGCAGCGGCGGTGGCAAGCGCCGGCTTGGCGATAATCGGGCTCGTGTTGGCGATCTGGCCGGCGCTATGGGCGCAGATGTTCACCAGCGACAGCGCGACGCTTGCCGCGACGGCTGAGTATTTCCGCTGGGTGGGACCGGCGTATGGCTTCTTTGGTGCCGGAATATGCCTGTACTTCGCCTCCATGCCGGCGGGACGGGTCGGCGGCATGGTGCTGGCCGGCACGCTACGACTGGCAGTTGTTGCCGGCGGCGGCTGGTGGTTGCTTGGCGAGGGCGCCGATCTCTGGGCGATCTTCGCGCTGATCGGGCTGGCGCTGGTCGCCTATGGGCTGGCGTCGGTCCTGGCGATGGCGCGCACATCATGGGGGCAGGATATGACCCCGGCATCTGCCCGTGCCGTCTCTACCGGGTGAGCGAACTGACAGCGATGTGGATGATCCGCCCGAGCTCCTGGTACCGCCTGGCGGAGCCAGCGACACCGTCATATGAACGGACGCCCGGTTTCGGGGAACGAATAACCAACTCTGAATGACTGCATATGGTGTAAACCGGCCCGTCCGCCTTGGGGCGCCACTCACCGCTTGATGTCCGTTCGTTCAAGGGGCCGTGGCTTGCGGATGCCTGGGACGCCGCGACCGGCCAGCTCGACCTGCAGTGCCTGACCAGCTGGCGTTCGGAGCAGCGCGGTATCTATCGCGCGCTCTGGTTCGGGGACCTGCCGTCCGCGACGAACCGGTGCCTCAAGGCGCACCCCGACGGGGTTGCGGCGTCCGCGACCGCCGACGCGATGCGGGCGCTGCTCGCAGAGCGGATTCCGGAGAGCCGCCGCCCGCTTATTCAAATCGTCGTTCTCGACCTTACGGCCGGCGCGTCGCCGTGAACCGGCTGGTGCCGCGCGTGCCGCGCGCCAGCGCCAAGCAAAACTCCGGCTATCGCTGCCCATTGCCGTTGGCTTTTGGATACTGACCCTGAGGCCCGAGCCGGCACTTCCCGACATGCAGCCCGCTGCCAATGCCGAGGTTTTCATCCGCCGCCTCGGCCAAGCCATGGCCGATCATCGGTCGGTGTACGTCACGGCGTCACGCCGATGGTCGCGTGGGCCTCGACCGCGGTCATGGCCGGGCGCAGCCAGTGAAGCGCGCGGTTGCGGCGGGCATCGGCGTGGAAGCGCGCGGCGGCGGCGGCGGTTTCGGCATCGGCCTCGCCACGGCCAACTGCCGCGAACAATCTCGTCATGGTCACCAGCGCCGCCGCCCAAGGCGCCGGATCGGGCCCGGCGTAGCGCGCCAGCCCGGCGGCGCAACGGTCGGCGAGGTCCCAATCGGCATCGCGCAGGCCGATATGGACGAGCGAGCCGTAGAAGCCGAAGGCCGAATGCGCGACACCGGCGCGGGCGAGCAGCGCCTCGCCCTCGGCGACGAGTTCGGGGCGGCGCGCCGCGGGCACAAAGAACGCCAGCGTGCCAATGATGCGCGGCACTGCGAAGCGGATCGCCTTGCCGCGCAGCCCCTGCGCCCGCGCCTGTTCGAGGATCGCGCGTGCCGCGGCTCCGTCGCCCAGCGCGCCGACGGCGGTGCCCTTGACCCACAGGGGTGCTGCATCCAGCCCGATGGCGCCGAGCCTGTCGCCAAGTTGCAGCGCCGGCTCGACCATCGCCAGCGCCGCGTCATGCTGCCATTGCTCGAGATGGATAGTGCCGGCGGTGGTACGGGCGAGGCATTCGTTGACGACGTCGCCCTGCTCACGCGCCAAGGCGATGGCGGCGGTGGCATCGTCGAGGCCGCCGGCATGGGCAAGCAGGAATACCCGGCAGACGGCGCGCACGCGCAGTGCCGACAGCCGGATGCGATCGAAGGCATCGTCGCCGGCGATGGCGAGGCAGGCGCTGGCCTCGCGCTCGCCGGCGGCGAAATCGCCGCGCTGGTAGTGCGCCCAGGCGAGGCCGACGAGCGCCCCGGCCTCGGCGATCGCGGTGCCGGCGCGTTTCGACCAGAGCAGCGACTGGCGATGGGCATCGAGGCAGACGTCGAGGCGGCCGAGTGGGAAGTGGATGTTGCCGCGCAGCGCGTGGATGCGCGCCAGCGTTTCGGCATGGGCGGTCGTGGCGCTGCCGCTGCCGGCAACATCGCCGGCGGCGGCCTCGGCTTCGCCAAGGACGGCAAGCGCCGCGTCGGCCTGCTGCCGGCCGCTGAGTGCTGTCGCCTGCAGGATCAGCGCCTGGGCGCGGCCAAGCGGATCGGGCGCGTCGGCAGCAGCGGCCACGGCGGCATCGGCGGCGCCGGCGAGATCGAGCGCCCGCGCCCGCGCTGCCGATTCGACGAGCTTCAGGCGGTGGCGATCGGCGGCACCCGCCGCGCCGTCGCCGGCCAGCGCGAGCCCCCGCGCCACCGCCGCCAGCGCCTTGTCGGCGCGGTGCCGGGCGAGCGCCGCATTCGCCGCCGCGGCAAAGGCGGCGGCGGCATCCGGCTCGCGCGCGCCGGCGAGGTGTTCGGCGACGAGATCGACGTCGCGGCCGTGGTACCACGCGGCGGCGGCGCGATGCAGCGCAGCGCGTTCGGATTCGAGCAGGCTGGCATAGATGGCGTCGCGGACCAGCGCATGGACGAACCTGAGACGTTCGCCGTCGCTGGTGACGAGCGTGCCGAGCACCGCCGGCGACGGCGCATAGCCGTCGAGATCGGCGACCGCCGCGACGGCAGCGATCGGCACCCGTTGGCCGAGCACCGCGGCGGCGCGCAGCGCGTGGCGTTCGGCGGCGCCGAGCCCATCCATGCGGCCGAGGGTGAGGCTCTGGACACTGCCGGGCAGCGCCGTCGCGGCACTGGCGCCATCGCGGACCGCCGCTAGCAACTGGGTGAGGAACAGCGGATTGCCGTTGGCGCGCGCCACGCAGGTGGCGGCGGCTTCCGCGGGCACGCCGGCGAAATCCTGCGCCAGCGCCGTCGAATCGCTTTCGGCCAGCGGCCGCAAGTCGATGGTGATCAGCGCGCCGGCGGTGGCGCGCCAGGCAAGATCGAGCTGGTCGGGCTCGGACCGGCTGGTCAGCATCAGCAGCACCGGCAGCGTCTCGACGGCATGGGTCAGGTCGGCGAGCTGGCGCAGCGCGTCGGGGGTCGCCCAATGGACGTCCTCGACGACCAGCAGCAGCGGCGTTTCGGCGGCGGCGGTGCCGAGCAGCAGCCGGAAACTTTCCGCGCGCGCAGCGGCCGGATCGGCAGCCAGGTTAGCTTCGACCTGGTGGCCCAGCTTGCGCGGCGCAGCGCTGCCGGTCAACTGGTAGAGCCACGGCAGCCGCGCCGCGCCGAGCGCCAGGGCAAACGGGTTGCGTTCGAGTCCGTCGTCGAGCCCGTCGCCGCCGTCGAGGCCGAGCAGGCTGCGCGCCAGCTGCCGCCGCGGCGACTGGGTCGACAAGGGGCCGAAATCGGCGAGCTGGGCGCAATGGACCGCGACACCGCGATCGCGCGCCGCCGCAATGATGGCATCGGCGAGGCGCGACTTGCCGATGCCGGGCTCGCCGCGCAGGCATACCGACGCCCCGGCGCCGCTGCATACGATGGCCAGCAGCCCGGTCAGTTGGCGCTGTTCGGCGGCGCGGCCAAAAAGCGGCGGCGGCGCGGCGCCCGCGGCATCGCCGATCTCGGCGCGGAAGGTGTCGCCGATTTCGGCGCGAAAGGCGTCGGCCATCAGCGTGGCGCCGGGTTCGGCCAATGCCCGCAGATTGGCGGCGGCGGTCATCGCCTCGCCGATGATGGCATTGCCGGTGCCGGCCTCGGTCAACAACATCGGGCCAGCGGCGAGCCCGATGCGGGCCTGCAGCGTCGTGCCGACGGCTGCGGCGAGCGCGGGCATCCGGCGGTGGATCGCCAGCGCCGCCGCCAGCGCTCGCGCCGGATCGTCGTCGCTGGCGCGGTCGCGACCGAACACCGCCAGCGCGGTGTCGCCCATGGTTTCGTGGACGACACCGCCGGCGCGCGCGGTTTCCTCGGCGATCGCCGCGTGCCAGGCGGCGAGCAGGCGGTGGAGATGTTCGAGATCGCATTCGGCCGACAGCCGCGCATAGCCGGCGATGCCGGCCGACAGCACCGCCATGCGCCGCAACTCGCGCCGCGCCTGCACCGGATCGGCAGCGCGCGCCGGCGCTTCGGCAGGGGCGTCCGGCGGCGCAGCATCGTCCGGGTCATGCTCGCCCACTGCCACGCGAGGGGTTGCGCGCTGGCGGCGGCGCCCGGCAATGTCATGGTGGAGCGCCGTCGTCTCCGCCTCGGGAGCCACGCCGAGGTCGCGGCGCAGGCGCGCCTGCAGCTGGCGATACTGGCGCAGCGCCTCACCCGTGCGGCCGGCCTGCACGCACGCCTGCATCGCCAGCCGGCAACCCGCCTCGTGCAGCGGATCGAGCGCCACCAGCCGCCCGGCCAGCGCCAGCGCCGCATCGGTGCGGCGATCGGCGAGTGCCGCCGCTGCCGTTGTTTCCAGCAGGCGGATCGCAGTGTCGCGCAACCGCGCCCGTTCGGCGGCGAGCCAGCTTTCGAAGCCCGATTCGACGATGTGCAGGCTGTCGAGCAGGTCACCGCGATACAGCGCCGCCGCTTCCGCCTGTTGCGCCGCATCACCCGCCGCCAGCGCCTGGAAACGAACGGCATCGATGCGGAAGGCAGCCGGATCGATGGCGACCGCATCGAGATCGGCTACCAGCCAGCCGGCACCGGGGACGCTGCGGCGCAACACTGCCAACGATTGCCGCAGGTTGGTGCGCGCCTGATCGTCGGCGCCGTCTTCCCACAACAGCGCCGCCAGGCGTTCGCGCGGCTGCGGCCGGCCTTCGGCGAGCGCCAGATAGGCGAGCAGCGCACGCGCTTTCTTGGGCAGCGCCAGCGGCGCGCCCTGCGAGTCGCGGAGGGTGAATCCGCCGAGGATTTCGAGGTCGAGCAACGCCGGGTTCCTGCGGTGGTCAGCCAGTGCCGTCGCTCTTAACCGATCGGCACAAAAATTTCACGGTCGCTGGCGACGGCACATTTTCACGCCATTTTCACGCTGCGACGGCGGCCGGGTTTACGCTTTCTTACTATTGCCAGTGTCGCCGAACGGGACTTTCCCGCCGGCTGACAAATGGAGAACCATCATGTGTTACCAGAACCACGCCCGAACCCTGGGGTTCGTCGTTGCGCTGCTGCTCTGCATCGGCTCGGTCGGCGGCAGCGTTGCGCTGCTCGAGATCGCTGCCAGCGGCGACGCCCCGGCTGCTGCGCGCCTCGCCTGATGGCAAGGCGCGCTACCATGTGATAACTTGCGTTCAAGGAAACCTGCGATGAAGATTACCGACGCTCAGGGGAACAGCCTCACCGGTGGCAGCCGCTCCGCGGCCGACAGCCTCGATCGTGCGCTGCTGACGCTTGCTGCCTTCCGGCTCGACCCGCTTGCTGCTGCCGATGCGCTGACTGCCGAACATCCCGGCCTGGTCATGGGGCATGTGCTACGCGCGACGCTGTTCCTGATGGCCGCCGAGCCAGCCGCCGAGCCTGAACTCAAGCATTCGCTGGCGTTGGCGATGGCGGCATCCAATCGGGCGACGACGCGCGAACGGTTGCACCTGCAGGCGCTGTCGGCCTGGGCCCGCCGCGATTTCCTTGGCGCCGCCGAAGCCTACACCGTGCTGACGGCGCGCTTCCCAACCGATCTGCTTGCGCTGCAGGTCGGCCAGCAAGTCGATTTCTTCACCGGCCGCACCAGCGAATTGCGCGATCGCATCGCCCGCGCACTGCCATTCTGGTCGGACGACATGCCCGGCCGCGGCTTTGTCGACGGCATGCTCGCCTTCGGGCTGGAGGAGAACAACCAGTTCGCCGCGGCGCTCGAGGCCGGGCTGAAAGCCTTGGCGCGCGACAGCGGCGACGCCTGGGCGGTCCACGCCGTCGCCCATGTCGCCGAAATGGAAGGCCGCACCGGCGACGGCATCGCTTTTCTAACCGGCCGCGCTGACGACTGGGCGCCCGACAACATGCTTGCTTACCACAATTGGTGGCATCTGGCGCTGTTCCACCTCGAGATTGGCGCCATCGACGAGGTGCTGCAGATCTATGACCGCAACATCGCCAGGGGCGAAGGCGCTCCGGCGCTCGAGCTTGTCGATGCGGCGGCGCTGTTGTGGCGGCTGCACCTGCGCGGCATCGATGTGCGGGCGCGGTTCCTGCCCGTCGCCGACGCCTGGCAGGCGTCGCTGTCATGGCAGCCGGGCACCAGCTACCAGGTGTTCAACGATCTCCATGCGGCGGTGGCCTTTGCCGGCGCCGGGCGGCTTGATCGCGCTTCGGACCATCTTGCTGCGGTGGAGGCGCTGGCACGCGGCAACAGCCGCCACGCGGCGGTTGCTGCTGAAATCGGGTTACCTTTGATCAAGGCGATCTATGCATTCGCCGGCAACGAACCCGGCAACGCCGCCGAACTGCTGCTCGCGGTGCGGCCGCGGGCGCACCGCATCGGTGGCAGCAATGCCCAGCGCGACCTGCTGTCGTTGACGCTGCTGGCGGCCGCCGAGGCAGCAGGCGACGTGGCACTAGCGACAGCGCTCGCTGCCGAGCGCCAGGCGACGAAGCCTGACAGCCCGTTCACCATGGCGACGATGCAGCGCACAATTGCGATGCAGGACAGGATCGCGGCGTGACAAATGGCGGGTGCAGCGTGCTGTGCACAACCCTTCGACCGACGCCACGTTCCGAAGCAGATCAGCCTCTCGTACGTTCGGAACGTCGACGTCGGCTATAGCAGGCTGCTCGTCCAAAAGCCGCCAAGCGGCAAGCAGCCAGTTCCCGCCGTGCTGCGCTGTCTGAACGGGCGGACGCTTTCGGGAAGCGAGCACCGGGGCGTGAACGTCGCCTGTTGGGTCTCGTGCGGCGGCGGTTTAGGTCGGTCGACAACGAGGAACCTTTACATGCTCAGCGACCCGCGTCACCTGTCGGGCATGAACCAATGCGGCGGCCGCTGTCGCGCCCGCGGAAGCCGATGGTCACCTCACCGGACCGCGCCTCACCCGAGAAGCTGAAGTCGAAGCCGTTGGCTCCATAGGTGCCCGAGCCATCGACGCGGAGGGCCGGGTAGCGGCTGTCCTTGCATTCGCCTGCTGCCATGATCTTTCCGTTTGCCATTGCGTAGCGGGAAAAGCGGCACTGGACAGCCTTGCTGGCAAGCACGAAGCTTCGTGGATCCGCCAGATCCGAACCCGAGTAGCACGCCCGATAGGGCGGTGGGGACGGCAGCATGCCTTGCGCCTGGTCGGCGATGAGCGCGGAGCCGTTCACCTCGTCAATAACATAGACGACAGTATGCTCCCACAGCCCCGGCAACGGCATGGGCGCAGGCGCAGCTGCCAACACCATCGGCAGCAGGACAACGAGTTGGATAATGCGGCGCATGGTGATCCTAACGCGCGAACTGGTGTTATTGCCTGCCATGCCGGACGCTTGTGCAACCGCCGTCTAACCCGTTGGTCGTCGCCGGCTAGCGGCGTGCCAGCCAAATCGCGGAGCGTGAGGGCGGGCACCCGCCGAAGCTGAATGAATGGCAGACGTTGAGAACAGCAGGACAGAGGCGGAATGGCCAATTGTGCGCGTTCTCGGCCTGTCCTACTCGCGGCGCGTAAGAGTCAATGAGGATTGCGGATCAGGTCGAATAATCTGCGATGACCAGCAACGCGCTCAGGCTTACCAGCACAAGCATGAGGGCACCTTCGTGCGTCGAAGCGAGTGGGTACCATATTTTTGAGGCTGAAGGCATGCTGGCGCGTGCTCATGTGCTCCATGTTTGGTTGGCGTGTATCGGGCCGACTATGCATGAAAGTGGACGGCGCTGACGTCGATTGCCGGCAAGGTCGGTTGCACAACCGAGACGCCCGTCTGCAACGCGCCTAATTTGTTGTCGTTCTGCGGCATTGTTGCCGTTCCCAAAAGCTGCTGATCGTTCATGCCCCGCGGAACGCAGCTCGGAAAGTTGGAGGGTAGCGCATCTACGAAACGAGGTCCGCTCTGCATGAGGATGCAGTGCGCGCTCGATAAATCGATGAAATCTCGACAATGGAGTTCAGGTTGCCGGCTTTCGTGCATACCAGCCGAAGCAGCCGATGACCGCATAGCAAAGGGCGGGGATCGCCAGTGAGAGCGCGAGCGACCCCGTCGCGTCGGCGAGAACCCCCGTCACCAACGGAATGACCGCGCCGCCGCAGATGGCGACGTTGATGATGCCGGATCCATCAGCCGCGCTGGGCCCGAGTTTTTCGCACGCGAGCGAGAAAATCGTCGGGAACATGATCGAATTCATCAACCCGATTGCCAGCATGGTGTAGCCTGCAACCGCGCCGGCCGTGTTGGCGGACACCAGCAGCAACAGGATCGCGCCGCACGCCACGCTGCCAAGCGCGAGTCCGGGGCTGACCACCCGCAGCACCGCCGATCCGATGAAGCGCCCGATCATGGCGCCGCCCCAATAGATCCCGATCAACTTGCCGGCCGATTGGTCGGAAAGCCCCATGACGTTCGCCTGCATCAGATAGCTGACGATCAACGATCCGATGGCAACCTCGGCGCCGACGTACAGGAAGATGCACAACGCCCCAAAGCCAAAGCGCGGCCGCTTGAGCAGCGACAGCCCAGCCCGGATGCTGCTGGCTTCATGCCGTTCGCCTTTCAGCCGGTTTCGAAACGCCCAGACCACCGCCGCCACGATCGCCAGCGCCACCGCCAGGATGACATAGGCATTGGCGATCACCTGGCTTTCGGCAGTGCGATAGGCATCGAGGGCGGTGCTCGACAATTGATCGACGGCAACGACACTGGCGCCGCCAAGCAGCAGCACGGCGCCGATCGGCGGAAAGATCGTGGTGCCGAGCGAATTGAAGGCTTGGGCAAAGGTGAGCCGGCTATGCGCTGTCGGCGCGGTGCCGAGCAACGAAATCAACGGATTGGCAACAACCTGCACCACCACGACGCCACTGGCGAGAACGAACAGCGCAAACAGGAACAGCGGATAGGACGCGCTCTGGCTGGCGGGGATGAACAGCAGGCAGCCGACCATCATCGTCAGCAGGCCGGTCACGGCACCGCGCATATAGCCGATCCGTTTGACCAACTGCGCCCCCGGGATGCCGATGATCGCATAGGCGGCGAAAAAGCAGAACTGGACCAGCATCGCTTCGGTAAAGCTGAGCGTGAACAGGCCCTTGAGCTTGGGGATGATCACGTCGTTGAGCGAGGTGATACCGCCGAAAATGAAGAATAGAGCAAAGACAAAGCCCTGCAGCCCGGGCGCGTTGATGTTCGCGCCATCGGTGGCGGTCGCGCCCGCGGGCGGGCTTGCTGCCGGTGCCATTGCCATTGGTTACTTTCCCCCTGCCGGTTTCAATACGCTTCCCGTCTCAATGCGTTGCCGGGCATGGCAGTGTCATTCCCACCGCCTCGGCCCGGGCCGTCCGCAACGTCATGGCGAAGCCGGCCGGCGCCGTGATCCGAAGCGGCGAGCCGACCGCCGACAGATCGGCACCGGCATCGCGGAAGCAGTTGAGCGGGATGCGGGTCTGGATCACCGTCCCCGGCGTTGCGGCCCGAACGATGTCCCCCACATCGATCGTGCCGCCGCCGAAGCCGACCGTGATCGGCCCCTGTACGGCGCGATCGATCCGCCAATCGAGCAGCAGGACGAAGCTCTCGCCAAGCTGGCGGGTCAAATTGACCGGCGGGCCATCTATGGCAAAGGCGCCGGGGCCGTTCCAGCTGAACTGGCGGGCGTCTTCCTGCGCCGAAAGATCGACCGAACGGGCGACGACGGCGGTGTCCAGCCCCAGCCGCCAGGGATCGGGAATCTTGCCGCGCACGAGATAGACATCCTCGCTCGTGGGCGGCGCCAACGCGATCCGCGGATCCTCGTTGACCGCGCCGACGCGTGCAGGATGCGTATAATCGAGCCCGAAGCCCACCGGGAACAGCGGCTTTGCAACCGGTGAGCGGGCATCATCGGGCCAGGCAAAGGGCAGGCGGCCGGTAAAATCACGCATCGACCGGCCATTGGCGCCCGCCACGAGCACATCGGCGACCCCCGCCCCCTGGCTACCGGGCAACCAGGCGGCGACGAAGGCATCGGAATGGTTGATCAGCGCGCCGGTGAACATCGGCCGGCCCGACAGGAACACCGTCACCACGCGCACGCCGGCGGCCTTTAGCCGGGCAATCAACGCCGCATCCTCCTTGCCGACACGGAAGGCGAGTTCCTGCAGGTCGCCCTGGAATTCAGCATAGGGGCGTTCACCCAGCACGATCACCGCGACATCAGGCGCTTTTGAAAAACAACCGTCCGGCGACAGGCTGGCCTTGCCGCCAGCCTCGGTGACAGCCGCCGCTAGCGCCCGGCCGATCGTCTGGCCATTGGGGAAATCGGCCGCGCTCGTGTCGGATCCCTGCCAGGTGATCGTCCAGCCGCCAGCCTGCATCGCCATGTCGTCGGCGCCGGAGCCGGCAACCAATATGGTTGCGCCGGGCTTCAACGGCAGCACGCCACCTTGATTTTTCAAAAGCACAAGCGATTTGGCCACCGCCTCGCGCGCCACGGCGAGATGTGCGGGCGCGCCGACGGCAGCGATGTCACCGCGCAGCACCGGGCTCCGATCGAGCAGGCCGAGCCGCGCCTTGATGCGCAGGATCCGGCGCACCGCATCGTCGATCCGGGCCGGCGGGATTGCACCGTCACGGGCTTCGCGCAGCGTATTGGCGTAAAGTTGCTTCCAGCTGTCGGGCGCCATGAACAGGTCGAGCCCGGCATTTATCGCCGCCGGGCAATCGGTGACGGTGCAGCCCGGGATCTGGCCATGGCCGTTCCAGTCACCGACGACCAGCCCGGCGAAGCCCATCCGGTCCTTCAGCACATCGGTCAGCAGCGATCGATTGCCATGGTGCTTGGCGCCATTCCAGCTCGAAAAACTCGCCATCACAGTCAACGCCCCGGCATTGATCGCGGCGGGATAACCCTGGGCGTGGCGCGCAATCAGTTCGGTTTCGCTGACCGCGGCATCGCCCTGGTCCTTGCCGCCGGCCGTGCCGCCATCGGCGAGAAAATGCTTGGCCGTCGCCGCCACCCGATCGGCGGGGACAGGCTTTCCGGCCACCAGTTCGCCCTGCAACCCCAGCACCATCGCGCTGGCATAGGCGGCGACCAGCGCCGGATCGGCCGCATAGCCTTCATAGCTGCGGCCCCAGCGAAGGTCCTGCGGTACGGCCAGCGTCGGCGCAAAGGTCCATTCGATGCCGGTGCCGGCAATTTCGGCCGCGGTGACCGCGCCGATCCGCCGGATCAGCGCCGGATCATGGGCCGCCCCCAGCCCGATATTATGGGGAAACAGCGTGGCGCCCGGCACATTGGAATGACCATGAACGGCGTCGATACCGAACAGGATCGGCACGCGCGCCCCGGCCTTGCGCGAGGCGTCGCGGAAACTGGAAACCAGCTTCAACCATGTCGCCGCCGAGGCACGCTCGTCGCCATAAGGGCCGCTGTTGCCGCCAGCCAGGATCGACCCGACCGGATAACGATCGAGTTCATCGGGCGTGATCGCGGTGATATCGGCCTGGATGAGCTGACCGACCTTTTGTTCCAGCGTCATCGTCGCCATGATCGCGGTGATCCGGCGCTCGTCGGCAGGCGAGGCAAGCGCCCCGGGGCTGCGCGCCGTCGGCCACAGGGCAGGATGCGCGGTCGCGGCCGGCGCCGTCGCTATCGTTGCCCCCGCTGGCGCTGCCAGTTTTAGATCCGCTGGCGCTGCCAGCAATTTTGCATCCGCCGGCGCTGCGCTGGCATCTGCTGACCAGCAGCCTGTCGCCAGCACGATCGCCAGCCATGCCCGCTTCGTCATCGATCTTCCCCACGTTGCTTGTGAACGTTACCACAAGTGCCTCGCACGTGGCTTGCGAAGAATCAACCGATGTCGATCAACCGTTGTCGCGCGTGGCGTCTTGATGGTTGTGCAGCGGCACGAGCATCAGCGCCGCGGCAAGCGCCAGCAGCGCGAGCAGGGCGAACAGCGCGCGAAAACCCAGGCTCGGCACTAGCGCCAGTGCCAGGCCGGGCATCACCAGCGACGGCAGCGTATTTGTCAGGTTGAACACGCCCAGATCGCGCCCGCGCCGGTCGCTGCGCGGCAGAACCCGCAAGGTCTGCGCCGAATGCAGCGCCAGAAAGACGCTGCAGGCGAGGCTGAAGACGGCGTACCCCGCAATGGCAACTGCCGGCGTGGCAGCCGATCCCATGACCAGCAGCGCGATCGCCGCCAGCGCCGCTCCGGCGCGCAGCGGCAGCAGGGCCCGACCGTGGCGATCGGCCCAGGCGCCGACGGCGAGCGTCAGCGGTGCCGCGACCACCAGTGCCACGCCGAAAATCCGGGCGGTGGCGGCATCGCCGAACGAAGGGTCGAGCGAACGCAGCCAGAAATACAGATAGGCGAACAGCGTCGCTTCCGAAATCTGCACCAGCAAGCGCGCCAGCCACATGCGCCTGAGCAGCCCGCGACCCCGAAGATCGGCAGCGCCAGGCGCGCCAGCTGCGGGCGGCACGATGGCGCTCGCCGCGCCAAACAGCAGCAGCGGCGCGATGCAGCCGATGGTCATCAGCGCGACGATCGCCAGTCGCGCCTGTGGCCCCGCAAGCCCCGGCAGTGTCACCAGCGCCCCCACGAGCGCACCGGCGGCCGGCGCAAACGCCAGCAGGCCGCCCAGCCGGCCCTTTTGGGCATCGGGCACGCAATCGCCGGCCCAGGCCGAAAGCGGCCCGATCATCATGTTGATCGCCAGCTGCCAGGCGATGATCACCGCCACCAGCGCCCCCAGGCTGGTAGCCCATTGCATCGTCACCAGCAGCACCGACGACAGGACCAAGCCGATTGCGATCCAGGTCCGACGGCCCAGGAACAAGTCACTGGCCCAGCCGAACAGGATATTGCCGACACTTGCGGCGATGGCGCCGGCAAAGGTGGTCGCCGCCAGCCATGACAAGGCCATGTCCGGTGCCGATGGCGTCGCTGCAATGGCTTCGATCCGCACCGGCAGCAAAACGGTCAGGAACGGCATATAGGCGATGGCAGTCCCTGCCCATGCCAACGCATAAAGCGGCAGGAACAAGGGCGGCGCGCGCGGCGGCTCAGGCCCCATGATGCAACGGCGCGGTCGATTCCCGGACAATCAGGCTAGCCGGCACCACCACCGGCGTCTGCGGGCCTTCATCGCCAAGGGCCCCGGTGATCAGGAACTCTACCGCGCGCGACGTGATCTCGGCCACCGGCTGGTCGATGGCGGTCAACCGCGGTCGGGTGAAGCGCACGAGCGGCGTATTGTCGAAACAGACCAGCGAAAGCTGCCGCGGAATCGCGAGCCCCATCCGGTCGGCCACGGCAATCACCGCCAGCGCCATCTGGTCGTTGCTGGCGATGATCGCACTGGGCGGATCGGGCTGGTCGAGCAGGGCATTGGCGGCCGCTTCGCCCGAGGCGTAGCTGAAATCGCCCGCCGCCAGCAAACCGTCGGTGCCGGCCCCGGCGTCGGCCATTTCGGCGCGCCAGCCGTCCACGCGCCAGCCCGAAAGCTGGTATTCGACCGATCCGGCGACGAAGCCGATGCGGCGATGGCCAAGGTCAAGCAGGTGCCGCGTTGCCAGCCGCGCCGCGCCTTCATCATCCATGGTCATCGCAATGCCCTCACCGACGGCGCGCGAGCCGATCCGCGCGAACGGAATCCGGCTTTTGGTCAACAGCGCGGTGATCAACGGATTGTCGGAGTGCGGCGGCGTCAGGATGACGCCATCGGGTTGCAGCGCCGCGATCGCGGCCGCCAGTTCGCGCTGCACATGGTCATTATGGGTGTCGACCAGTTCTATGATCAGGCGATAGCCATGTTCGGCGCATTTCAACATGCCGCCGAGAAGCATCTGGTCCACCCAGTCGGTTCCCTGACGGGCGCGCCAATCGGCAATGGTGCGGTCGCGATCGTTCAGCGCCAGGATCAGATAGGACCGCGAACCGCTCATCCGCTGCGCGGCGATGCTCGGTACATAGCCCAACTTGTCGATCGCCGCCTGCACCCGCTGCCGCATTTCGGGCCGGACGTTGGAACCATTGTTGATGACGCGGCTGACCGTCTGCAACGACACCCCGGCTTCGGCGGCGACATGGTTGATGGTGACGGCCTGCTTGCGTCGCGCCATGTTGAAATTCAGTCCCCGGTTGCCGCGCAACGCGCCTTGCTAGCCCCATCGCCGGTGCATTGCCAGACGCGCACCCAATCGACCGCCATTGTCCTGGGAAAGCCCTTCATTGTCACGCCGCCGCGGTTGCGCTGTTCGGGCAGATGGCCGCCGACGGCAAGATTGAGCACGAGGTGGAAAGGCTGGTCGAACGGCGCCCCCGCAGCGTTCGACCCGCTCGTTGACCAGTCACCGGGGTATTGGGCGGCATAATCGACGCCGTCGATGCGCCAGCGGATCGCGTCGAGGCTCCATTCCACCGCATAGACATGATAGCCGTCCAGCGGCGCCGGCATGGCGGTAGTGGTGCCGCGGTGGCGGTTGGCCGGTGGCACGCCGCCGAAATGCAGGGTGCCGAGCACGCCGCGCTCCTGGCCCTTCACGCAGCCGGGCTGGCCGGTGCGGCACGGTTCCCCAAGATTGACCGCCTCCGTGATGTCGATTTCGCCCGAAGCCGGCCATGGGCCATAACGGTTGTCTTCGGGCAGCATCCAGATCGCCGGCCACAGCCCCTGCCCCTGCGGCAACCGGGCGCGCACTTCGATGATGCCGTGACGCCAGGCCGCCTTGCCGTGCGTGCTCAGCCGCGCCGAGGTGAAGGGCCGGCTGGCCTGCCCCCGCCGGTCGGTGCCGGTGCGCTGGTCGATCGGGAATGCCGGGCCGGTATGGCCCTCGCGGCGCGCGATGATTAGCAACTGGCCATCCGCGATCCGGGCATTGGCAGCGCGGCCGGTGTAGCATTGGCGTTCGGCGTTGCCGCCGCCCCAGCAATCATCGGCAAGCGTCCATTTGGTCGGATCGATCGCAGGCGCGTCGAATTCGTCGGCCCAGGCCAGTTGCCAGTCGGGGCCGGGCGGCGACAGCGCCGGCACCGGTGCGACGGCGATGGCAGCAGCGAGGACAGGCGCAAGCACGGCGGCAAACACGGCGGCAAACCCGGCGGCGATCACGCGGCGCGATCCTCCCGCACACCGCAATAGCGGGCGACATAGTCGCCATGCGCGGGCAAGCTATCGACGGTACGCGTCACGCCGTCGCGCAAGGACTGCAAAAGATAGGTGAGTTCCGCGCCTGTCAGCTTGGCAGCGACGGGGTGATAGGTTTGCGGCATGATGCCTTGGCCCATCATGACCTGCACCCAGCTGTTTTCGACGAACAGTTCCTCATTGCGGCGGAAAACCCGTCCGGTTTCGCGGAACAATTCGATCTTGTGGGCGAGTGTTTCGGGAATCTCCATCGCCGCGCAATGATGCCAGAAGGGCGAATCGCGGCGCTCGGTTGCCTTGTAGTGGAGGATCAGGAAATCGCGGATCTGCTCCATGTCGGTGAACTGCTGGTCATTGAATTCCGCAATGTCGCGCGCGCTCGGCCGGCAGGTGGGCAGCATCCGGACCACGCGCAAGACGGCGCGCTGGATCAAGTGAATGCTCGTCGATTCAAGCGGCTCCATGAAGCCGCTCGACAGGCCGATGGCGATGCAGTTGCGATGCCATTGCTTGCGGCGTGCGCCGGTGGTGAAGCGAATCCGGTTAGGTTCGGTCAGCGTCTTGCCCTCGATGCTGCCCAGCAGGCGTTCGAGCGCCGCGTCCTGGCTCATGTAGCGGCTGCAATAGACGATGCCGTTGCCGGCGCGATGCTGCAGCGGGATGCGCCACTGCCAACCGGCTTCGTGTGCAATGGCGCGGGTATAGGGCACGGACGGGCGGACGTTGGCGGTCTGGATGGCGACCGCGCCATCGCACGCCAACCAATGGCTCCAGTCGTCATAGCCGGCGTGCAGTGCACCTTCGATCAAAAGTGCGCGGAACCCGGTGCAATCAATGAACAGATCCCCCTCGATATGGCGATCACCATCGAGCCGCAGCGCAGCAATATCGCCGGTTTCGCCGTCCAGTTCGACGCTGGCAATCCGTCCTTCGATCCGATTGCAGCCATCGGCCTCGGCCAGTCGGCGCAAGAACGCTGCGTAAAGCGAGGAATCGAGCTGATAGGCATAGTTCATGCGATCTTCGGGCAGATGCGCAAACTTGCCGGCTGCGGCAGCCTTCAGTTCGAGACAATAGTCGTCATAGGACTGATGATGACCCTGCGTCTGGCCGTGCAGCCAGAAATGCTGGAAGCCGGCTGACCAGTGATCCTTGCCGGTGTTGCCGAAACTGTGGAAGTAGCGCGCGCCAACAGCCTTCCAGTTTTCGAACATGATGCCGAGTTTGAAGGTCGCCTGTGTGGCGCGCATGAACTCGGCCTCTTTGATGCCGAGCAGGCGGTTGAACAGCACGATCGGCGGGATGGTGCTTTCGCCCACCCCGACGGTGCCGATGGCATCGGATTCAACCAGCGTCAGATCGATCACCGGCCCCAGCGTGCGGGCCAGCGCGGCCGCGGTCATCCAGCCTGCGGTGCCGCCACCGGCCACCACCACGCGCAGTTTTCTGTCCATCATCGCGAGAATCCTCTCAACAAACGGGCTTTGATCTGGCCGGCGGTGGCCGCAGTGAGCGGCGCCAATATTCCGCGGCCAGCGGGCGGCAGATGCGCGGTCACGTCATCGGTGGCTGCAAACACATAATGCGCAAAAAGCGCGCGCCAGCGCTCGCGCTGTTCTGCCGGCAGGTCGCGCACGGCCAAAATGGCATGCAACAGCGCATCCTCCGGGTTGCCCAGCCAGCGCGGTACGTCGCGCCACCAGTAATTCACCAGGATATTGAACGGCGCCAGGCCTTCGACATGGTGCCACCACAGCGACGGCACGAAGATCGCGTCGCCCGGTTCCAGTTCGGCCACCTGCGCGTGGGCCAGCGCCTCTGCAAAACGCGGGTGCGCCGCCAGATCGGGGGCGCGCACATCGACCATGCTCACCGGGCGGCCTGCCGGAGTGTTTTCCAGCGGACCAAGGTAGATATTGGCAAATTGTTCGGGCGGAAACAGCGTGAAGCGGCGACGTCCGGCCGCGCACACCGCCACATTGTCGGGCACGTCATTATGGGCAGCGATGCACGTGCGGGTGCCGATCCAGATGCTGGCAATCGGGTTGCGAGCCCCCAGCGACAGCGCGTTGGCTTCGGCCAGCCCCTCGAAATAATCGCCCATGTCGATGGATGAGAGATAGATGGCCGGCGCCTCGCTGTCGGTTTCGGCGGCCGCGATGGCATCGAGCAGCCCGGACAAGGGCCCCGACGCCATGCGGAAATTCATGCCCATCGCATCGTCATAGAACAGGCGGTCGCCCCCGGCTGGCTGGCCGATGCTGACCGGGAAGTTGCGATTGCGGGCCTTGGCCGCCAGATAGGCGCGCGCCGCGTCTGCGCCTTGCAAACCGGCCTTCACCAACGGCCATTCCGCCGCCAGCCCGCGCACCACGAATGGCGTGGTGGCACCAGCCAGCCGATCGGCCAGCGCCGCCGGCGTCACCTGTTCCTCGGCGACGCGCTGCAGACGCGCCAGAACGGTCGCCTCAGCCATCGCCGCGTCGCTTCTTGCGGCGCACCAGCCGCGACAGATTCCCGACCGAGGCCACCGCCATGTAGATCGGCAGCAGATAGCCCGCGGCGTGCAGTTCGGCCAGCAAAGCGGGTTCCAGCGCTGCCAGCCGTTCCTCGGCGATCAGGTGATAGCCAACCAGCCGGTGCATGGCGCCGTTGTCCAGCGTCACATCCATCGAAAAGGGTTCGAGCAGGTCACAGCGGGTGAGCGCGGCATAAAAATCACCGCTGGCCCGGTAGCTGACATCAAGCGCGCCCAGCATGTCGGCAATCTGTTCGAGATAGGGCGTCGGCACGCCGCTCGGCTCGAACAGCTTCACGCCTTCACCCGTCCGGGACACGCGCGGATGCTCCATGTCGATATGCACCTGGCCCGGCCGCTCGGCGTCGCGGCTGCGGCCCACCAGGAACGGCTGCACCACCATCGCCAGCGGGCGATTGACGGCATCCCACTGGTCGCCATCGAGAAACAGGTTCTCGCCCGGCTCGAAGCCGAACAGCGCCAGCGCTGAAAATTCGCCGCTGTCATCATCCTGGCGAAACAGGATGGGATAATCGCAGGCCAGCCGGCGGAATTCGGCCGGCACAGCGAGGCAGGCCATCACCGCATCGCCCAGGCCGGCGCCAGCGCCGACAAGCACGCGCAATTCCGCATGATCGGAATGGTTGAGGATCTGGTGGTCGGGCACGGGTGGCATCCTTGAACGATCCTCAGGCGGCTTGGGCCGCTACGGCGGCCAGATAGGTGCGGTTTTCGGGCAACGCGGCGACGATGCGGCGCGCGCGTTCCTGCACCTCAGCGATGCGGGCGGCCGCGCTGGCGACGGCCGCATCCGGCGGCGGCAGTGGCAGAGCGTGGCCCATGCCATAGAGGATATAGTGCTGGCTGGCGGCCGGAAACATCTCGTCGTGAAGCGGGAAATCCCGCGCCGACGGGGGGTGTTCGCGCCACAGCACCAGGTTTTCGGCCAACCGCTCCGGAATGGTCGCCGGGTCACGCTGCGCCAGCCAGTACGGCTCCGTGCGGCGGCTCAGCACATAGTGTAGTTTCAGGAAGGCGACGATGCGATCCCAGCGGGTGCGGAACTGCGCGTTGAAGCGGCTGGCCTGCACCGCCATCACCGCCGGGGACGCCGGCAGTGCATCGGCCAGCGCCCGCGCCGAAAGCTCGATCAACACGATGGCGGATGCTTCCAGCGGCTCGATGAAGCCGGCCGACAAGCCCACGGCGACCACATTTCCCTGCCAGAAGCGCGCCCTGTGCCCGGTGGCAAAGCTGAGCTTGCGCGGGGCCAGCGTGGAAACATCGGCGCCCGGCACATGCGCCGCAATGTACGCGCGCAACACCGCATTCGCCTCGTCATCGGCCATGAAGCGCGAGGCGTAGACGCAGCCGATGCCGCGCCGGGTGGGCAGCGCGATATCCCAGACCCAGCCGGCGCGGTGGGCAGTGCCGATGGTTTGCGAGGCCACCGGACTGCCGGGCAGCACCGGCACCTGCACGGCGAGGGCGCGATCGTTGAACGACACGTCGGACCGGTCGATCCATTCCACCCCGCAATGGCCGCTGATCAGCCGCGCGGCCTGTCCGGTGCAATCGATGAACAGCTCTGCCCCAAGCGCGCGCCCATCGTTCAGCAACAGCGCAGCGATATCACCATTGGCCGCCGCCGTTGTGGCCACCACGTCGGCAGCGATGTGGGTGACACCAAGGCGCTGCGTGGCATGGCGGGCAAGCAGCCGGGCGAATTTACCGGCGTCGAAATGACAGGCGTAATTCAGCGCGCCGGCATAATCCGGCATGCCGCGCTGGCGCGGGGCCAGGCTTTGCGCACAGGCGGCGGCCTGCGCCGTCATCACGTCGGCAAAGGCCGCGCCCGGCGCATGGGCCGCCCACGCATGCAGCAGCGCCGCCATGTCGCCGGCAGGTGGCAGGGTGAAGGGGTGAAGATAGGAATCGCCGGCTTCGCCCGTCACCCAGCCATCGAAGCGGGAACCCTGCTTGAATGCGGCATCGCAGGCGACGAGGAATTCGCTTTCGGCAATGCCGATGCTGGCCAGCGTCTCGCGCATCGTGGGCCAGGTGCCTTCACCCACGCCGATGGTCGGGATATCGGGCGATTCGACCAGTGTGATGGCCAGGTCGGGTTGGCGGGCAGCGACCACGCAGGCGGTGAGCCAGCCGGCGCTGCCGCCGCCAACAATCACGACCCGAAATGGTTTGTCACCCGTCACTCAAGTCGTCTCCCACCGCCTAGACTGGCAGAGCATGAGAAGAGCCGCAACGCGGGGTGCGTGCGGCTCTTCTGCGACCCGTGTCTTCGCGCCGTTGTCAGAAGGCGTAGCGAACCCCGGCGGTGTAGCGCGCATAACCCGGCGCCGAGAAGGTCACCGCCTGGTTGCTGCGCTGGTGGCCACGGCGATCGGCATTGGTGACGTTGATGCCTTCCACGAACGCCGTCAGACCCTTTTTGAATTCCCACGAAGCGGAAACGTCGAACTGGCCATAGGGATCGATGTAGGAGGGATCAAAGCCGTAACTGGCCAGGAAGCCATCGCGCCAGTTATAGGCGACACGGGCCTGGATGCCGTTCTTGTCGTAATAGAGCACGGCGTTGGCACTGTCGCTGATCCCGTTCACCGCAAACTGGGTGGCGGTGTAACGTAGCGTGTTGTCGAACTTGGTGTCGCTGCGCACGATCGTGTAGTTCAGGATGGCGCCGAAGCCGGTATCCCAGAAGCTGTGCTGAACGGCGAATTCGAAGCCATGCAGCTTGGCGGTCTGGGCACTGTTGCTCGGAACGGTGCTGGTGAACACCACCTTGGGATCGCCGGCTTGGCCGATGATGCCGGTCGGCACACCGTTGGTCAGCTGCACCACGCTCGGCTGGGTGACTGCCAGGTAAGCCAGGATTTCGGCAAAACCGGGGTTACCGCCC
This sequence comes from Alphaproteobacteria bacterium, assembly GCA_031412175.1. Taxonomy (GTDB): domain Bacteria; phylum Pseudomonadota; class Alphaproteobacteria; order Sphingomonadales; family Sphingomonadaceae; genus Sandarakinorhabdus. Next base: position 4,563 of record JANOCM010000134.1, on the reverse strand, counting down.
AGCGCCGTGCGCGCCGCCTGCACGGCCGCACCCTGCGCCGGGTTGGGCAGATCGAACAACGGGCCCTGGGTAGTGGTGTTGCCGATGAAGTTGCTCACATTCTTGTGGAAGAAGCCCACCGAGATGTAACTGGCCCTCGAATAATACCACTCGGCCGCCAGATCGATGTTCTTCGACTTGTAGGGCAGCAGGCCCGGGTTGCCGCTGCCGGCGGTGCTGCCACCGTTCGGGCGCAGCGGCTGGTTCACCGTGATGCCACCCTGCATGCTGGTATAGTCCGGACGGGTGATGGTGTGGCTGTACGAAGCACGCAGACGCACGTTGTCGATCGGCGCAAGATCGAAATCGAAGGCCGGCAGCCAGTTGTCATACTTGCCCTTGAGCGTGGTGAAGCTCTGCGCTCCGCCGCCGATCAGGCTCATTTCATTGTTTGCCACCCAGACCACACCGCTGGGGATCGGCACCAACGCCGACGACGAGATGGTGGTGCGTTCATAGCGCAGGCCCAGCCGCACATTGGCGCGCATGTCGCCCAGATCGAACTTGTGCACCGTCTGGACATAGGGCGCCCAGGTTTCCTCGCGGATGCGGCGGTCGGTAGCGCCGGTGCCTTCGAAGCTGGCGAGGCAGGCGCCTTGCACGGTACTGGCGTTGCAGATGCCGATGCGTGATTGCAGCAGTGCCACCAGGCCAGCGGTATCGACCTTGAAATAATTCGGGATGATGGACGCATCCTGCGAACCGTCCACGCCCTTCAGGTCCGTCGCCAGCGGCGTGATGGCGTAAAGGCCATCCGGCGTGTCGGCGGCGCTCAACGTGCCGCCCCAGCTGTCGTTCTGGATGACGGCGAAGGCTGTGCGCACCTTGTTCTCGGTATAGGTGGCACCGAAATCCAGGCTGTCGATCAGGTCCGACTCGAAGTCATAGCCTCCGCGCAGCGACACCTCGTTGATGGTGTCCTTCATGTAGGCGTTGCGGAAGCTGTTGCCGGCCGGGCGGATGTTGGAGGCGTCGATGGCCGCACCCGGATACATGGCAACCGAAATCACCGGCATCTTGGTGGTGAAATCAACCTTCTGGCTGGCGACGCCAAAGATGGCGCTACCCACGGAGCTGTTGCTGCCATAAGGCGAGGTCGGCTTGCTTTCGGCGGTTGAATGGTGGGCGTCGAGTTCGAGGCGCAGACCGCCCGGGCCATCCCATTTGATATTGCCGCCGAGCGACTTGTTGATGTTGCGGTTGGCCGCCAGCGCACCGGTGATGGCCAGATCCTTGCCTTCGCCCGGGCCGAATGCTTCGGCATAGAAGTTCGCACCGGCAACCGGGCCATCCGTCCAGCTGCTGCTGGTATTGTTATGGTTGAACCACACGCCGATGCTGCTGGTGCGGGCATCGATGGTGTTCTGCGAGAAGGTATAGTCCAGCGTCATGTCGAGCGTATCGGTGGGTTTCACCTGCAGCACGACCTGGCCGTTGATGCGTTCACGATCGATATCGGTGAAATCATAGCCCGCATTTTGGGTGACCTGATAGATATCGGTCGGACCCGGCCGGTTCTCGGTGTTGGCAAAGTTGCCGCGCCAATCGTTGGCGTCAACCGGCAGCGAACCCCAGTTGTTTTCATTGCCGACATAACCTTCACGCCAGCCGGCGTTGAACTGCGCCAGGCTCGCCTTGCGACGCTGATACACGCCGGTGACAAGGATGCCGACGCGATCGTCAGCAAAGGTCTTGGACAGGATGCCGGATACTTCCGGGGTGATCTTCGTGCTTTCAAAGGTGTGATCGATGACGCCCTTGACCGAGATGCTGCCCTTGAAACCGGGGCGATCGAGCGGACGCGGGGTCTTGATGTTGATGACCGAACCGATGCCGCCCGATTGCAGCGTGGCGCGACCCGACTTGTAGACTTCCACCCCGGCAACGCTTTCAGCGGCGAGGTTGGCGAAATCGAAGCTGCGCGAGGCCGGCGCTTCGCAGCAACTGCCCAGTCCCGACGCCGGCATCTGGCGGCCGTTCAGCAGCACCAGATTGAAATCGGGGCCAAAGCCGCGGACGGTAACTTTGGAGCCTTCGCCGTTCTGGCGGTCGATCGACACGCCGGTGATGCGCTGCAGCGATTCAGCAAGGTTGGTATCGGGGAACTTGCCGATATCTTCAGACGAAATCGCGTCGACGATACCCAGAGCGTCGCGTTTGATGCTCAACGATTGTTGAAGGCTAGCGCGGATCCCGGTGACAATAATCTCTGATTCATCAGCGGGGGCAGCAGACGCCGCGGCCTGTGCCAACGCTGGCTGGGCGCTCGTGGCCAAAGCCAAGGTCAGGCCGCTAACGCCACAAACTATGCGCGTTCGCAATCCAATTCCCGTCATAACGAACCCCCCGGTGGACGCGGTTTGCCCGCACCATACCCTTTTTGATAACGTTCACTCTAATGGTAACGTTCACTCTGTCAAGTCCATTTGCGTTGAGGGAGCAGTTGTTAGGATGCGTGGATGTCTGCCCCCAGCGTGAACTGACGTTCAGCGACCCCGCCGGAAACGACTGCAAAGTCCCAAGGCAAGTCGTTCCGAGTGGCCGGCTCTGCCCGCCAGCGCGCGCGATACATTCAGATGAATGGACGTCCGGTTTCGGGCAGCGGTCAGTGAGCGCTGAATGACCCACATCGGGTCGTCGCGGTCCCGATACGCTGACGATAGGTCCCGACCAAATTGTCGCCGATTGCCATCCGGCCTGCGAAAGACCGCTTCGGTCAATTTCAGACCTTCCAATCAACTTGCTCGAGGCAAACTTAGGAGCGGACGCCTCTGGCAAACCCGGCGCGGTTCATTTTCGAAACTGGGAATGCGAAAAGCCGACCGTTCGACTACGGCCCGTTTACGGCCATTCGTGGCTAATTAGGCAAGCGATGCGCGGGTATCACAATTACGACGGCGTCGCTTTCTGCAAGGGGAAGTGAGGTTATCAAAGATTGGCCTTACGCAACCGTAGGGCATTCCCAACGACGGAAATCGACGACAGCGCCATGGCTGCCGCCGCAATTGCCGGTGAAAGCAACAACCCCAATGATGGGTACAATGCACCTGCGGCGATCGGTACGCCGATGGCATTATAGACGAACGCGAGAAACAGGTTTTGGCGGATGTTCCGAACCGTCGCGTGGCTGAGGCGGCGGGCGCGGACGATGCCGTTGAGGTCGCCCTTGACCAGCGTCACTCCGGCACTTTCGATTGCTACATCGGTGCCGGTACCCATTGCAATGCCGACATCGGCAGCAGCCAGCGCTGGGGCGTCGTTGACGCCGTCACCGGCCATCGCAACCACACGGCCCTCGGCCTTTAGCCGTGCAACCACCGCACTTTTGGCATCGGGAAGAACATCTGCCTCGACTTCATCGAGGCCCAAACGCCGTGCCACCGCTTCGGCGGTGACACGATTATCGCCGGTGACCATGATAACACGGATGCCTTCAGCCTTGAGCGCGGCCAAGGCACTGGGCGTCGACTCCTTCACGGGATCGGCAATCGCAATGACGCCAGCGGCCTTGCCATCGACAGCGACCAGGATTGCTGTGGCGCCATCCCGGCGATGCCGGTCGGCCGCTGCGGTGAGCGCGGTGGTGTCGACGCCGATCTCCGACAGATAGGCGGGATTGCCAATCGCAACCCGCCGGCCATCGACGGTGCCGATGACACCCTTGCCGGTGGGAGCATCAAAGTCAGTTGCGGTCTCCACAGCAATTTTGCGTGTGGCGGCTTCCGTGACGATTGCAGCAGCAAGCGGGTGCTGGCTCGGCCGTTCGACGGCGGCGGCAAGGCGCAGCAACTCACCCTCGGTCATACCGCTGAACAGTTCGATAGCGACCACCTTGGGTTTGCCCTCGGTCAGCGTGCCGGTCTTGTCGACCAGCAGCGTGTCGACCTTTTCCATGCGCTCGAGCGCCTCGGCATTCTTGACCAGAACGCCGGCTGCCGCACCGCGGCCGACACCAACCATGATCGACATCGGCGTGGCGAGCCCGAGCGCGCAAGGGCAAGCGATGATGAGCACGGTGACGGCGGCAACGAAGCCGAAGGTGAAGCGCGGCTCCGGACCAAAAGTCGCCCACACGATGAAGGCCAGCACAGCAACCGCGATCACGGCGGGCACGAACCAACCGGCGACCTGGTCAGCAAGCCTTTGGATTGGCGCGCGGCTGCGCTGGGCATCGGCGACCATCTGGACGATCCGCGCCAGCATGGTGTCGCTGCCGACCTTGTCGGCGCGCATGGCGAGGGCGCCTGTCTGGTTGATGGTACCGGCAATGACGGTATCGCCGACGCTCTTGGTCACGGGCATGGATTCGCCGGTGACCATCGATTCATCGATCGTCGAGTGCCCGTCGGTGACTGTGCCATCGACGGGCACGGCTTCACCCGGGCGAACGCGCAAGGCGTCGCCAGCAACAACAAGGCCGAGCGAGACTTCCTCGTCGGAGCCGTCGGGCTTCAGGCGCCGCGCCGTCTTGGGTGCAAGGTCGAGAAGCGCGCGAATAGCGCCGCCGGTCGCCTCGCGGGCGCG
>JANOCM010000133.1:0-3101 GCA_031412175.1 Alphaproteobacteria bacterium | reverse complement strand
AACGCCGATTTCGCCAAGGCGGTGCGCAAGGCGGGGCTGATCTTCGTCGGCCCGCCCGAAGCGGCGATGCGCGTCATGGCACTGAAGGACAGCGCCAAGGCGGCGATGAAAAAGGCCGGCGTGCCGATCACCCCCGGCTACCAGGGCACCGACCAGTCGCTGGTGCGCCTGCAGCGCGCCGCCGAAGGCGTCGGTTTCCCGCTGCTGATCAAGGCGGTCGCCGGCGGCGGCGGCAAGGGCATGCGATCGGTCCACGACGCTGCCGATTTCCAGGATGCGCTGATGTCGGCGCAACGCGAGGGCCAGGCCAGTTTCGGCAACGCCGGCGTCATGCTTGAAAAGCTGATCCAGCGCCCGCGCCATGTCGAGGTCCAGGTCTTTGCCGATCGCCACGGCAATGTCGTCCATCTGTTCGAGCGCGACTGTTCGCTGCAGCGCCGCCACCAGAAGGTCATCGAGGAAGCCCCTGCCCCCGGCCTCAGCGACCGGCTGCGCCAGACGCTCGGCGTCGCCGCGGTCACCGCCGCGATGGCGATCGCCTATGAAGGCGCCGGCACGGTCGAATTCATCCTCGATCTCGACAATGTCGATGTCCTCGGCGACCCGGCCTTCTACTTCATGGAAATGAACACGCGGCTGCAGGTCGAACATCCGGTGACCGAATGCATCACCGGGCAGGATCTGGTCGAATGGCAGTTGCGCGTGGCGCGCGGCGAGATGCTGCCGGCGAGCCAAGAAGCGTTGGCAGTGACCGGCCATGCGATGGAAGCGCGGCTTTATGCCGAGGACGCCGAGGGCGGCTTCCTGCCCTCCACCGGCACCCTGTCGCGGCTCGAATTCGGCTCCGGCGAGGGCGTCCGCATCGACACCGGCGTCGAAACCGGCAGCAAGATCGGCCTCGACTATGATCCGATGATCGCCAAGGTCATCGCCTGGGGCCCGGACCGCCAGAGCGCGATCGACCGGCTGGTCGGCGCACTCGACGGCACCATCGTCGAGGGGCTGAAGTCCAATCGCGGCTTCCTCGCCCGCCTTGCCGACCATGCCGCCTTCCGCGCCGGCGAGGTCGATACCGGCTTCATCGGGCGCCACGCCGACAGCCTGGCGCCGGCCGCCACCGTGCCCGACGCGGCGCTGCTGCTCGCGGCGCTGGGCCACGTGCTAGCCGATGGCGTGCCCGACCCCCAGGCGCCGATCTTTGCGCGCAGCGGTTTCCGGCTCAACCTGCCCGAGGAACGCCACGTCCGGCTGTGGAACGGCGATGTGCTGCACGCACTGACCCTGCGCCCCGCCGGCGATCGCTGGCGCGTGGCGGGCATCGAGGGCTTTGCCGAATTCGGCGCGACCCGCGACGGCAACCGCATCAATGTCGATGCCGGCGGCAAGGCCGTGACGGGGGTGATCGTGCGCGGGCCGATGACGATCGAGGTGCGCATCGCCGGACAAACGTATCGCCTTGCCACCCGGGCGCCGAAAAAGGGCCATGTCGCCGGCGCGAGCGATGGCCGCATCAGCGCGCCGATGCCGGGCCGCGTGCTCGCGGTCGACGTCGCGCCGGGGCAGGCGGTCGCCGCCGGCGAGCGGCTGCTGGTGCTCGAAGCGATGAAGATGGAACACCGCATCGTCGCGCTCGCCGATGGCATTGTTAGCGCCGTCCATATCGCCATCGGCGATCAGGTCGCGGACGGCATGGTGCTCGTGGAGATTGGCACCGCGTCAGTTGAAGCCGCGTAAGGGGACGAACCGGATTGTTCGACGGCAAGGGGCTTTGCTGCCACCGGCCCGTCCCCACCCGCGCGCGGGTTTCGGTCAATCGACATCCGGGCGTTCGCGCCAGGCCAGGATGATGCCGGGCAAGCCCAGGCTGATGATGCCAAATGCAGACAACAGGTCGATGGCGCCCTCGCCGTCCGGAAGCCACCAGCCGAGCCGTTGCGCCGGAATCGTGTAGAGAAAGGCGAGGAACAGCGCGCCGACGATGCCGTAGTGGCTGGCGCGAAAGGCGCTGTCGCGTTCGGCGCGCTCGCGTTCATCCAGCATGGCATCCGGCGCATTGGCGCGCTGGTTGCGGATGTCGACGAACAGGAATACCGCAGCAAACAGCCCGATGAGCCGCATCATGGCAAACACCGGCCAAGCCCAATCGAGCCGTTCCGGCCAGATCGCACCGCCAAGATAGCCGGCCGGCATGGCGACGAGCACAAGCAAGGACAGCGCACGCGCGGTACGCAGTTTGAGACGCAATGGCGGGTTGAAGGCAGTGTCCATCAGGCGTCTCCTGCAGGTTGCGGCGCCAACTGGCTGGCCAGCGGCGCAAAGGGGGTGAGCGAGAACAGCGTTTCGACCGGCACGCCAAACACTGCGGCCAGCTTCAGCCCAAGCTCGAGACTGGGGCCATAATGGCCGCGTTCGAGAAAGCCGATGGTCTGTGGATTGACCGCCACCAGCTCCGCCAGCGCCGCCCGCGACAGGCCGCGCTCGACACGAAATAGCGCAAGCCGGTTGTGCAGGCCGCTTGATTGGTTGTCATTCACCATGATTCGTTGTTTATAGACAATATATGCCGGCGTCAACCAGGCCCTTTCCCGCGTCGCACAAGCGGCCTAGAAGCGGGGCATGACTTACAGCCAGCTCCGCTACCATCACGGTGAAACGATCGACATGCTGCGCGACAGCGTCGCCGCCTTCGCCGCCGCCGAAATCGCACCGCGCGCCTCAGCGATCGATGCCGACAACGCCTTCCCGATGGATTTGTGGAAGAAACTCGGCGATCTCGGCCTCCACGGCATCACCGTGCCCGAGGCGGACGGCGGCCTTGGGCTGGGCTACCTCGCCCATGTCATTGCCATCGAGGAGATCAGCCGCGCGTCGGCCAGCGTCGGTCTTTCCTATGGCGCGCACAGCAACCTGTGCATCAACCAGATCGCACGCTGGGGCACCGCCGACCAGAAAGCGCGCTATCTGCCCAAGCTGATCAGCGGCGAGCATGTCGGCAGCCTCGCCATGTCCGAACCCGGCAGCGGCAGCGATGTCATCTCGATGAAGCTGCGCGCCGAACGGAAGGGCAATGACGCCTATGTCCTCAACGGCAACAAGTTCTG
>JANOCM010000132.1:0-14229 GCA_031412175.1 Alphaproteobacteria bacterium | reverse complement strand
GCTTGCAGCCCTTGAAACCGCAGGGCAATAAGGGTTCGGGGAGATATCAATGGATTATGAAGCCCACTTCCAGGCTGCACTCGACGGCCTGAAGGAACGCGGAAACTACCGTGTCTTCGCCGAACTGCAGCGCCAGCGCGGGTCATACCCGCGCGCGACCCGCCACCTCGAAAGCGGCACGCAGGAAGTCACCGTCTGGTGCTCCAACGATTATCTCGGCATGGGCCAGCACCCGGCCGTCATCGAAGCTATGCATGAAGAGCTCGACCGCTCGGGCGCCGGCGCCGGCGGCACGCGTAACATCTCGGGCACCATGCACGCGCACCGCCAGCTCGAAATCGAGCTTGCCGACCTGCACAACAAGGAAGACGCGCTGCTGTTCACCTCGGGCTATGTCTCGAACTGGGCGGCGCTCGGCACGCTGGCGTCGAAGCTGCCGAACTGCGTCGTGCTGTCGGATGCGCTCAACCATGCCTCGATGATCGAAGGCATCCGCCACAGCCGCGCCGAATGCCTGAAGTTTAAGCACAATGACGTCGAGGATCTCGACCGCCTGCTGGCGTCGATCGAACCCGGCCGTCCCAAGCTTGTCGCCTTCGAAAGCGTCTATTCGATGGACGGCGATATCGCCCCCATCAAGGAGATCATCGAGGTTGCCGAAAAGCACGGCGCCATGACCTATATCGACGAGGTCCATGCCGTCGGCATGTACGGCGCGCGCGGCGGCGGTGTCGCCGAACGCGAGGGCCTGATGGACCGGTTGACGGTCATCGAAGGCACGCTCGGCAAGGCCTTCGGCGTCGTCGGCGGCTATATCGCTGGCTCCAAGGCAATGTGCGATTTCGTCCGCAGCTTTGCCTCGGGCTTCATCTTCACCACGGCGCTGCCCCCGGCGATCGCCGCCGGCGCGCTGGCCAGCGTCCGCCACCTCAAGGCATCGCCGTTCGAGCGCAAGCGCCAGCAGGAGCGCGTCGCCAAGGTGCGCGCCGCGCTGCGCGCCATGGGTATCCCGCAGATCGAAAATCCCAGCCACATCATCCCGGTCATGGTCGGCGACGCCAAAAAGGCCAAGATGATCAGCGACTGGCTGATGGAAAACCACGGCATCTACGTCCAGCCGATCAATTACCCGACCGTGCCGGTGGGCACCGAACGCCTGCGCATCACGCCGGGCCCGGTGCACAGCGACGACGACATCGACCGGCTGGTCAAGGCGCTGAGCGATATCTGGGGCCAGTGCGCGCTGCACCGCGTCGAGGCGGCAGCCTGAATCGTCAGTCCGCGTCGCCGGGCCGCCCCACTGGGCGGGGAACGCCCGGCGCCCCGATGCCGCATTCGAGCGATAGCCGATCCCATCCGCCGAGTTCGGCCGCCGCGGCATAGGTCGCATCGAGGAATGCCATCAGCAACGCCTGCGGATCGGTGGCATTTCGCACCGTCGCATAGGGCAGGATATATTCCCCCAACCCGCTATCGAAGCGCGCCCCCGGTGGCATCGGGCGGTCGCCGAAACCGGTGGGTGCCGGATAGGCGTAGGAGTAAAAAGCCGCTTCGGGAAATCCCTCGCTGCCCGGCCAGAAACCGGCGCTGCTGACCTCGTGCGAATAGGCCTCGCGCGTGACCCGGTCGGGGAGGCCTGGGATACCGCCGGGGTGAAGCGGTGCCCGGCGCCCGGAGAATCGCGTCACAGCCATGTCGAAACTGCCCCAGAACAGATGCACCGGGCTGGATTTGCCGAGGAAGCCGGTGCGGAACAGCTTGAACACGCCGTCGACGCGCACCAGCACGCGCCAGAATCGCTGCGCTGCCGCGGCATCATAGGCGGCGTGAACGGTGTCATCCGGAAACGCGATCGGGTCGGCGACCTCGTTTGGCGTCGTATCGATGTCGACCGCAACCCCAAGCCCGGCCAGTTGCGCCATCAGGTCGGTGTAAAAGTCCGCAACTGACTGCGGCCGCAGCGCCACGAGGCGCGTTTCGCCGCGACTCGTCCGGCAGACGAGTTGATGCGCCAGGAAATCGAATTCCATGTCGAACAGGTCGCTGCCGAACGGGATCGGCCCGGTGCCGACTCCACGCGGCGTCACATACAGAGCTACCTGCCAGCCGTGGTTGACCCAGGGGGTCTGCGCCAGGCGCACCTTGCCGACGATCTGCATCCACAATTGCAGCGTCGCTGCCGTGTCCTGCCAATCGGCATAGGGCAGGGCGGGCCATTCGGATGCGGTGTCCATATCGGTCAAACGCCTGTGTGAAGGTTATGGTTCGCCGGAATCGCCCGATGCTATACCGGTACCATGCAACTTACCTTCACCAGAGGCGCCGGCAAATACGATCGGCTCGACATTGTCACCGCCGCCGGGGCGCAGCCGGCGATCGAGTGCCCGAAACAGGGCATCATCCCACACGACATGGTACATTTCGCCGTGGAGACCGAGGTTGCGACCCTAGGCTTTCTCGGCGGCATCGCGGCCGGTGGCGACAGCGGCTTTCGCGCCGGAGCCGATGACGCACAGGTCTGTGCCATCGAACGCCTCGTCGAAACCGTGCAGGCCGAGGCGTGGAGCGGCGCGCCGGTGCCCGATGCCGAGTTCGTGGCGCTCTACCACGTCACCTGCGACGCGCGCGGCGACACCCCGCTCGCGTTAGCGCCGGCAACGCTGGCGGCGATCCGCGCTCGGTTGGCTGAACTGACCGCGCAATGGGCCGCCGTTCCCATCGGCGGCACGCTGGTGCTCAGCCTCGCTCGGAAACCCTGATCACCAGTTTCAGCCCCGACCACACTGCATCGACGGCGCAGACCTTCACATCGACATAGCCCATCGGCAGCGCGACGGCGCGGATCACATCCTCGGTGATGTCGGTCGGCACCTTCGATGCCTTTTTCGGCCATGACAGCCAGACCATGCCGTTCGGCGCCAGCAGTGGCCGCAGCTGCGCCAGTGCCGCAACCATGACCGCGCGTTCGGTGGCAAAAACATGCGCGCTTATCAGCCCGGCCACAGGCTCCCCCAGCAACAGCGGCGGCGCATCGCCATCAACTTCGTCAGCAATCGCCGCCGGCATCGCCAGCCGCCACGTCGTCTGCCCGGGCATCACCCCAAGCTTCTTGCGCAGCGGCGTCCCCGAATAGCCCGCGGTCATCGCTTTCCTCCCCCGCCCGCGCCCCCTATACACCCCGCCATGTCGCACGCCCCCGATCCCGAGATGCTCGCCAAGACCGAAACGCTGATCGAGGCGCTGCCCTATCTGCAACGCTATGCGGGCAAGATCTTCGTCGTCAAATATGGCGGCCACGCCATGGGCGACGCGGCGCTGGCGCAGGATTTCGCCGAGGATATCGTGCTGCTGAAGGCGGTCGGCATCCTGCCGGTCGTTGTCCATGGCGGCGGCCCGCAGATCGGCGCGATGCTGAAACGGCTGGGCATCGAAAGCCGCTTTGTCGATGGCCTGCGCGTTACCGACGCCGAAACCGCGCAGGTCGCCGAAATGGTCCTCGCCGGTTCGATCAACAAGGAACTCGTCGCCTGGATCGAACGCGCCGGCGGCCGCGCCGCGGGGATTTCGGGCAAGGACGCCGGGCTGGTACGCGCCGTTAAGGTCCAGCGCACGACGCGTGATCCCGGCAGCGCCATCGAACAGGCGGTCGACCTCGGTTTTGTCGGCGAACCCGAAACCGTCGACACCACCATCATCCACACGTTGCTGGCCGCGGGCATCGTGCCGGTGATCGCGCCGGTCGGCGTCGGCGCCGATGGCCATACCTACAACATCAACGCCGATACCATGGCCGGCGCCATTGCGGCGGCGCTGGCGGCGGCGCGGCTTTTCCTGCTCACCGATGTCGCCGGCGTGCTCGGCAAGGATGGCAGCCTGCAGTCCGACCTGACCCCCGCCGCCATCGCCGCGCTGGTCGCCGACGGCACCATCACCGGCGGCATGATCCCCAAGCTGGAAACCTGCGTCCATGCCGTCGAAGGCGGCGTCGATGCGGCGGTCATCCTCGATGGCCGGATCGGCCATGCGATGTTGCTGGAGATCTTCACGCGGCGGGGTATCGGGACGTTGGTGCGGGCGGTCTAAAGCGCCTCCGGCGGCCGGGGCCGATGGCCCCGGACCCCATTTTGTTGGGCTGCTCAAAACGATGGGTTAGGGCGAATTGCCATCGGCTTATACTGCGTCCGTTACGGAGGACCCGCCGATGGCCGATCGCGACGCGCTGCAACCGCCCGCCCGCTGCCCCGGCCCCGGCGTGCCCGAGCTGTTCGACGCCGATTCGCGCCCTGTGCCCGACATCTATCGCCAGGACAGCTGGCAGGATCGCGGCTCGGCACCGCTGTCGGCGAAACGCTATACTGATCCGGGCTTCTTTGCCGCCGAGGCCGAGAGAATGTGGCCGCGCGTCTGGCAGATGGCGGCCCGCGATGAGGAATTTCCCGATGCCGGCGATACCGTGGTCTATGCCAATCTCGGCAGATCGGTGCTGTTGGTCCGCCAGCCCGATCTGTCGGTCAAGGCGTTCTGGAATGTCTGCCTGCATCGCGGTCGGCTGCTGCGCACCGAATCGGGCCCGGCGCGTGAACTCGAATGCCCGTTCCACGGCTTCACCTGGCACCTCGATGGCGGGTTGAAGCGCATCCCCTGCCAATGGGATTTCCCGCATCTGGCCGCAGACCGGATGGCGCTGCCGGAAGTCCGCTGTGATCAGTTCGGCGGCTATTGGTTCGTCAATTGGGATGGCCAGGCGCCGCCGCTGCTCGATTACCTGGCGCCGCTGCCCGCGCAGTTCGAACGCTGGCGGATGGACGAGATGTACACCGGGCTGTGGGTCGGCAAGGTCATCAAGGCCAATTGGAAGGTGGTCAGCGAAGCCTTCATGGAGGCGTGGCACAGCGCCATCACCCATCCGCAGATCCTGGCCTTCACCGGCGACGCCAATACCCGCTATTCGCTGTGGGGCGACCATGTGAACCTGGCGCTCACCCCCTTCGGCGTGCTGTCGCCGCACCTTGCCGAACAGGGGCTGACCGATGCCGCGACGGTCGAGGCCTTCGCCGCCGGGTCGCGGATGCAGGGCATGGAGCCGATGCAGCTCGCCCCCGGCCAGACAGCGCGATCGGGGCTCGCCGACAACAACCGCGCCCAGAACCTGACGGCGCTCGGCTATGATGCCGGCGACGCCACCGATACCGAGGTGCTGGACGCCTGGACATATAATGTCTTTCCCAACATCGCGCCGTGGGGCGGCTATGGCCCCAACATCATGTACCGCTGGCGGCCGTGGCCCGACCAGGACGCGACCTTGATGGAGGTGCGGCTGCTGTTCCGCAAACCCGCGGGCGGACCGCGGCCGCGCGCGGTGGAAATGCGCTTCCTGGGCGAGGATGAACCCTGGGCGACCGTCACCGAATGGGGCGCGCTGGGCAGCGTCTTCGATCAGGACATGGCCAATCTGCCCTATGTCCAGGAGGGGTTGAAATCCTCCGCCAACGACCGCGTCGAGCTTAGCAACTACCAGGAAAGCCGCATCCGGCATTTCCACGCCACCCTCGACAAATATCTGGCGGGGGGGCTCTGATGGCCGATGCCGATCCGGGGCTGAGCTGGGCAGCGCGCCGTCGTCAGAAAGCGCGCGAGATCCAGCGCAGATCTGCCGCCCACGCCGCCGCCGGCACCACCGACATGGCACCCGGGCCGTTCGTCAACCGCGCCGGCACCTATACCGATCCGGCGCGGTTTTCGGCCGAGCTGCGCCATCTGTTCGGCGGCGATATTCCGCTGGTGGCGGGGCTGTCGGGCGACATGCCGAACCCCGGCGACCGCATGTTGTTCGAAGAAACCGGCGCGCCGATCGTTATCCTGCGTGGGCGTGACGGCGTCGCGCGCGCCTTCCTCAACATGTGCACGCATCGCGGTGCAAAGCTTGCCACCGATTGCACGCCCTCGGCACGGCTGACCTGCCCGTTCCACGCCTGGACCTTCGATCTCGCCGGTGCGCTGATCGCCCTGCCCGGCGCGCGCGGCTTTTCGGGGTATGACAAGGCCGATCTCGGCCTGATACCGGTGCCCTGCGCCGAATGGCACGGCATCATTTTTGTGCAGCCGCGTGCTGGTGCGACGCCCGCGGCGATCGAGGATCACCTCGAAAGCTTTGCCCCCGAGCTGGCGCAGCTCGAACTCGGCCGCGCCGAACCGGTCAAGGCCGGTGAGATGCGTGCGAAATCCAACTGGAAATTCGCGCTGGATACCTATGGCGAAGGCTATCATTTCGCGACGCTGCACGCCTCGACGATCGGCCAGACGCATTTCAACGACATGTGCGTCTATGATCGCTTCGGCCCGCACCACCGCGTGTCATTTCCGGACAAGGGCGCGCGGGCGCTGGCGGCACTGCCCGAATCCGAATGGCCCGAGGTCGATTATGGCGGGGTGCATTATCTGTTCCCCAACACCGTGCTGTTCATCGGCTCGATCGAGCCGGGCAAGGGCTTCACCCAGGTGTTCCGGCTGTTCCCCGGCGCCGGCCCCGGCGAGATGGTAACGAAATTCGCGGTCTATGCGCCGACCGGCGTGCAATCGGACCAGCATCGCGCCGAATGCGAATTCGCCTTCGATGCCACAGCTGAGGTCGTATCGACCGAGGATTATGTCATCGCCGCCAATGGCTGGGCCAACATGGCGGCTGCCGATCCCGATACGCCGATCCTGTTCGGCGCCAATGAAATCGCCCTGCCCAATGTCCACCGCGCGATTGCCGATCGTATCGGAATGCCGCTCGATTGAATCGAAAGCGCCCCCGATGCGGTTGCATCGGGGGCGCCATCGCGCCGGATAAAAGGTTCGGCCTTACAGCTGCGGCGGTGTCGTCGGCGGGGTCGGCGTCATTGGATCGGGCGTCGTCGCCGGTGTCATTGGATCGGGTGTCGGCGCCATCGTCGGCGGACTTGCCGGGGCCATCGCGCCACTGCCCATGCCGGGGCTGGTCATCGGTGTTCCGGTGTTCAACGCCGCCAGCTGTTGCTGGTTGAGCTGGGCCGTCGCCGCCCGCTCGGCCGAAGTGCCTTTGGATTTTGCCTTGGCCGGACGGGCATCGGCGGCACCGGCGCCAAAGGCCATCATCGTTGCAGCTGCAATCATCATCGCTCGGGTCATGATCATCTCCTTGTTTCAGCATGCCCCACGGCGATGAAACGCCTTTCGCCACGATCCGGTTGCGACCGCCGCCGGGCGACGCCGCGACGCCAGACACGAAAAAGGCCGCCACGCCCGTGGGCGCAGCGGCCTATTTTCCGTCGCCAAAGGCTACAGCTTGCCGGTCAATTCGGGCACGATGGTGAACAGGTCGCCAACCAGGCCGACATCGGCGACCTGGAAAATCGGCGCTTCCTCGTCCTTGTTGATGGCGACGATGATCTTGCTGTCCTTCATGCCGGCGAGGTGCTGGATGGCGCCTGAAATGCCGACCGCGACATAAAGTTCGGGGGCGACGATCTTACCGGTCTGGCCGACCTGATAATCGTTCGGCGCATAGCCGGCATCGACCGCGGCACGGCTGGCGCCGACCGCCGCGCCCAGCTTGTCGGCGAGGGGGTCGATGAACTCGTGGAACTTCTCCGATGAACCCAGCGCGCGGCCGCCCGACACGATGATCTTGGCGGCGGTCAGCTCGGGGCGTGCCGACTTGGTCAGCTCGGCGCCTTCAAAGGTCGATAGCCCCGAATCGGCGTGGACGGCGGCGGCTTCGATGCTCGCGCTGCCGCCGCTGGTCGCGGCCTTGGCAAACGCCGTGCCGCGCACCGTGATGACCTTCTTGGCATCCGACGACTTCACCGTCGCGATGGCATTGCCGGCATAGATCGGCCGGGTGAAGGTGTCTGGCCCTTCGACCGACAGGATTTCGGAGATCTGCGCGACGTCGAGCGCGGCGGCCACGCGCGGCGCGATGTTCTTGCCGCGCGTCGTTGCCGGCGCCACGAAGGCGTCGTAACCGGCCATAAGCGCGGTCACCAGCGGCGCGACATTTTCGGCGAGCGCATTTTCATAGGCGGCATCGTCGGCAAGCAGCACCTTGGCGACACCGGCGACCTTGGCGGCGGCATCGGCAACCGCCTGCGCGCCCTTGCCGGCGACGAGGACATGGACGTCGCCGCCCAATTGCCCGGCGGCGGTCACGGCAGCGAGGGTTGCGTCCTTCAGGATCGCATTGTCATGTTCGGCGAGGACAAGAACGCTCATGCCACGGCTCCCATTGTCTTCAACTTTTCAACCAGTTCGTCGACAGTCTTGACCTTGATGCCGGCCGACCGCTTGGCGGGTTCGACGACCTTGGTGACGGTCAGCCGCGGTGTCGGGTCGACGCCAAAATCGGCCGGCGTCTTCTGCGCGATCGGCTTGGATTTGGCCTTCATGATGTTGGGCAGCGACGCATAGCGCGGTTCGTTCAACCGCAGGTCGGTCGTGACGATTGCCGGCAGCTTCAGGCGCACGGTTTCGGCGCCGCCATCGACTTCGCGCGCGACATGGACGGTTTCGCCGTCGACAGTGACCTTCGACGCGAACGTGCCCTGCGGCCAGCCGAGCAGCCCGGCGAGCATCTGGCCGGTCTGGTTGGCATCGTCGTCGATCGCCTGCTTACCGAGGATGATGAGGCCAGGGGCTTCCTCGCGCGCGATGGCGGCGAGGATCTTGGCGACGGCGAGCGATTCGGTCGTGACATCGGTGGTGACGAGGATGCCGCGGTCGGCGCCCATCGCCAGCGCGGTGCGCAGCGTTTCGGTCGACTGGGTGACGCCGATCGACACGACGATGATCTCGGTCGCCACGCCCTTTTCACGCAGGCGGATGGCTTCCTCGACGGCGATTTCGTCGAACGGATTCATGCTCATCTTGACGTTGGCGAGCTCAACGCCGGTCTGGTCGGATTTGACCCGGACCTTGACGTTGTAATCGACGACCCGCTTGACGGGCACGAGGACCTTCATGTGCGTCACTTCCCAAGGCTGTTTGTAACCCGAACGCCTTGCAACGTAGGGGCGCGCCAGTCAACCGCATGGGTGCCGCAGGGCGCGTCTAGGGCTGCATTCGCCCGTCATCGCGCTGCCAGAGGTGCAGGCTGAAGCGGCCGTCGGCGTCGGTCCAGTCGGCGACCGGCACCCAGCCCGAAGCGCGCGCCATCAGCCGGGCCTCGGGTAGGGTCCATTTGTAGCTGTTTTCGGTGTGGATATGCTCGCCGGCAGCGAGCGTGAACAGCTGACCGGTGGCGCTGAACTGCGTATCGCGCACGGCGACGAGGTGCATCTCGATGCGGCCGAGCACGGCGTTCCAGACGGCGCGATGTGCGAAGTCATCCACCTGCACATCGCCGCCGAGCTCGCGGTTGATCCGGTGCAGCAGGTTCATGTTGAAGGCAGCGGTAACACCCTGGGCGTCGTCATACGCCGCCTCGAGCGCTTCGCGCGTCTTGCCGGGGCCGGGCGCGAGATCGATGCCAATCACCAGCCAGCTGCCGGCTCCCAGCGTCGTCGCAAAACCCCGCAGCAGGTCGATGGCCGCCTGCGGCGCCAGATTGCCGATCGTCGATCCGGGGAAAAAGCCCAGCTTGGGCAGGGCAGCGACACCGCCCGGCAGCTTGAACAGCGCGGTGAAATCGGCAGCGACGGGAAGCACCGGCAGGCCGGGGAAATCCGCCGCCAGCGCCGCCGCCGAATGCTGGAGGAATTCCGCCGAGATATCGACGGGCACATAGGCGGCCGGCGCGATGGCGCGCAGCAGCAGCGGCGTCTTGGCCGAACTGCCCGATCCGAATTCGATCACCGCGCGCCCCGGCCCGATCGCGGCGCCGATGTCGGCGGCATGGGCGGTCAATATGCCGATCTCGGTGCGCGTCGGATAATATTCTGGCAGCTCGGTGATCGCCTCGAACAGCTCCGATCCGGCACGGTCGTAGAAAAACCGCGCCGGGATCACTTTTTGCGGCTGCGCCAGCCCGGCGCGCACCGCCTCGGCAAACTCCTGGGCGTCGTCATGGACGAGCAAAGGTTGCGCCATGATCAGATGTCCTTTGCCAGCCGCAGCCCGGTGAACTGCCAGCGCATGTGGGGATAGAAGAAATTGCGCACGCTGCGCCGCGAACTGCCGCGCGGTGTCGCGCAGCTGGCACCCTTCAGCACCATCTGGCCGTTCATGAATTTGCCGTTGTATTCGCCGACCGCGCCTTCTGCGGGTCGAAAGCCGGGGTAGGGCAGGAACGCCGAGGCCGTCCATTGCCAGCAATCGCCGAACAGCCCGGCGCTGCCGATCGGGTGCACCGCGCCGGCGCGATCGAGCTGGTTGCCGCCGTTAGGATCGTGATCGCCGGACGCGACCTCCCATTCGGCCTCGGTCGGCAGCCGTGCCCCGGCCCAGGTCGCAAAGGCGTCGGCCTCGTAGAAGCTGATGTGCGTGACGGGCGCCGCCGGATCCACGGCGCGGCGCCCCGACAGGGTGAAGCTCGTCCAGCCACCGCCGTCGTCGCGCCAGTGCAGCGGCGCCGCAATGCCTTCGCGTTTCACCCAAGCCCAGCCATCGGAAAGCCACAGCGCCGGCTTGGCATAGCCGCCGTCGGCGATGAACGCCGCCCAGTCGCCATTGCTGACTAGCCGATCGGCCTGCGCAAACGGCCGCACGAGCACGTCATGCGCCGGGCCTTCACAATCGAACGCGAAACCGGGGCCAGCGTGGCCGATACGGTGGATGCCGCCGGGGTGAGAGGTCCAGCCCCCCTCCCTTTCACGGGAGGGGTTGGGGGAGGGTGAGTGGCCAAGCCCGTTTGCGGCGCTCGCAGACTCACTCACCCCCGGCCCCTCCCTTGAAAGGGAGGGGGGAAAGAGGCGCGGTTCGATGGGATTTGCCGCAAACAGGTCGAGAATGTCGGTGACCAGCAGCTCCTGGTGCTGCTGCTCATGGTTAAGCCCCAGCTCGATCAGCGCCAGCCTGTCACCATCGAATCCGGCCCAATACCGGTCGAGCGCCGCATCGACATGGCCGCGATAGGCGAGCACGTCTTCAAGGCTGGGCCGGGTGATCAGCCCGCGCCGGTGCCGGGCATGACGCGCGCCGACCGCCTCGTAATAGCTGTTGAACAGAAAATTGAAGCGGTCGTCGAAAACCCGATACCCCGGCAAGCCGGCGAGCACGAAGGTTTCGAAAAACCACGTCGTATGCGCCAGATGCCATTTCGCCGGCGACGCATCGGGCATCGATTGGGCGCTGGCATCGGCGTCGGACAATGGCGCCGCCAGGGCAACCGACAGATCGCGGGTGGTGCGGAACTGCCCGGACAGCGCATCGGCCGCCCGCGTCGTCGCGAGGATCGTCATCGCCCGTCTCCCACCCCGGCGCCGTCCTTAACGGTTCGCGCCGGGCACCCAAAGCACGTCGCCGGTGGCCGCATTCTCCACCCGGCTGAGGACAAACAGATAATCCGACAAACGGTTCAAATACTGCAGCGCCGGGTGGCAAAGTGCCTCACCGGCGGCGACCGCGGCAACCCCGTCGCGTTCGGCACGACGGGTGATCGTGCGCGCCAGGTGCAACGCCGTCGCCGCCGCGGTGCCGGCCGGCAGGATGAAGCTGGTCAGCGGCGCCAGCGCGTCGTTGGCGGCATCGATCTGCGCCTCCAGCCAGTCGACCTGCTGCGGCACGATGCGCAGCGCGCCGTCGATGCCTTCGGGGGTGGCAAGATCGGCGCCGAGATCGAACAAATCGTTCTGGATGCGCCCCAGCGCCATGGCGGTGGCCGGCGAGGCGTGCAGCCGCGCCATGCCTATCGCGGCATTGGCCTCATCGACGCTGCCGACAACCTGCAGCCGCGGATCGGCCTTGGATCGGCGCGAGCCATCGACGAGCCCGGTCGTGCCATCGTCGCCGGTGCGGGTGTAGATGCGGTTGAGCTTGACCATGGCGCTAGCCCTGGCGGTTGATCAGGAACAGGATGACGACGAAGATGATCGCCAGCGCCTGGAAGGCGACGCGATAGCTCATCATCTTGTTCGACTGCTTGCCGGTGATGTCCTTGCCGCGCGCCATGATGATGATGCCGCGGGCGAGCACGCCGAGCGTTGCCAGCGCGGCGACCACCATGAAGATGATGAGCATGGCCTGCATGGGAAAATGTCCTTTGTCGGCAAACTCTGCGCCCGCGGTCGGTTCGGCGCAAGCGTCGCCTAGGCTCGCAAGTGGGGGTGCAATCCGGTTTCGCCAAGCCGCCATGGCGTCGCAGGGTCGTCGGTCGTCAGCGCCGCCCGCACCGCAGCCGGGTCGGCGCCGGCTTCGCGCAGCGCCGCCAGCGTCGGTGCGCCGTCGCGCTTGGCCAGCCGGCGGCCGTCGGCATCGGTGAGCAGGCGATGATGATGATAGGCCGGTTCCGGCAAGCCGAGCAGCGCCTGCAGCAGCCGCTGGACATGGGTGGCGGTGAACAGGTCGGCGCCGCGCACGACCTCGGTAACGTCCTGCGCCGCATCGTCGATGACGACGGCGAGGTGATAGCTTACGCCGATCTGCTTGCGGCCGACGACGATGTCGCCGCCGGTTTCAGGCGTGGCCGGCACCGCTCCGGCCTGGCTGTCTTGCCACGTCAGCGGCCCCGTGACAGCCAGCGCGGCGGCGACGTCGAGCCGCCAGGCAAAGGTTTCATTGTCCATGCGGCGGCGCCGGGTCGCTTCGGACAGGTGGCGGCAAGTGCCGGGATAGACGGGGCCATATGGCCCATGCGGCGCGCTGGCGGCGGCAGCAATGTCGGCGCGGCTGCAGAAACACGGATATTCGAGGCCCATGGCGCGCAGTTTCGCGATGGCATCGGCATAGACAGCGCCGCGTTCAGACTGGCGCAGCACCGGGCCGTCCCAGTCGATGCCGAGCCAGTGCAGGTCGTCCCGCGCCGCCGCGTCGTGTTCGGGGCGGCAGCGGGTTGTGTCGATGTCCTCGATGCGGAGCAGGAACTTGCCGCCCTGTTCGCGAGCGCGGGTCCAGCCGACCAGCGCCGAATAGGCGTTGCCGAGGTGCAGGCGCCCGGTCGGGGAGGGGGCGAAGCGGGTGACGTACATTTCGGGA
Organism: Alphaproteobacteria bacterium; assembly: GCA_031412175.1. Classification (GTDB taxonomy): domain Bacteria; phylum Pseudomonadota; class Alphaproteobacteria; order Sphingomonadales; family Sphingomonadaceae; genus Sandarakinorhabdus. The sequence goes on along the minus strand of JANOCM010000132.1, from coordinate 1,140 downwards.
AGTCTAGAGACAGGAAGAAGCTCGGGCAAAGCCCGAGCCGTCGGACGGGTTCGGGCGGGGTTTCCGCCCGCCCCGCCGGCCGTGCTTGCGCGAGTCTGCGCGCAGCTTCGCTGCTTGCAGCCGCGCTGCGCAACTAAATCCGGTATTGTCATTTGCCTGACACACGAACTGTTGTATTAACCCCGCAACCACGGATCGGCCGCCCGCAAGCGGCCTTGGGTGCGCAAGCACCTGTGCGACAGGGCCAGTGGTTGCGGACGGCCATCTTCGGCAACGAGGGAGCGGGCGCGCGCATGTATCATCCCAATGTCCTGTCGCCACCGGATGCGTGCCCGGCGCTCGTCCTCAACGCCGATTATACGCCCTTGTCCTACTACCCGCTGTCGCTGTGGCCGTGGCAGACGGCGATCAAGGCCGCCTTCCTCGAACGCGTCGACATCATCGCCGAATATGACCGGGTGATCCGGTCACCGCGCTTTGAAATGAAGATCCCCAGCGTCATCGCGCTGCGCCAATATGTGCGCCCGGCGACGCACCCGGCGTTCACCCGCTTCAATCTGTTCCTCCGCGATCGCTTCGCCTGCCAATATTGCGGCGCCCCGCACGACCTGACCTTCGATCACGTCGTGCCGCGCGCCTATGGCGGGCGCACCACCTGGGAAAATGTCACCACCGCCTGCGCGCCGTGCAACCTGAAAAAAGGCGGCCGCACACCGGCTGAGGCGCATATGGCGCTGCGCCAGCGGCCGTTTCAGCCAGCGACCTTTCAGTTGCAGGAAAACGGCCGCGCCTTCCCGCCGCACTATCTCCACGATACCTGGCGGGATTACCTCTACTGGGATACCGAACTGGTCGCCTGAAGCACGACCGTCAGCCCTTTCGGCGCCGGATCCGGCAGCGCTGCCAGCCGCACCGCATCGCGGCGCGCGCGGTCGACGATCGCCGGAGGCACTGCGCCCTCGACCACCAAAGTGTCGCAGCGTCCGAGCGCCGCCAGCTGGTTGAGCGTCAGCTCGCCCGGATCGGCATTGGCGACGGTGATGATGCGCACCTCGTCGATGGCATCCGACGCCCCGGCAATGGCGGCGGCAACCGCGGCGTCGGGATCGGCGATCGGGCGTAGCGGATCGAGCGGCGCGC
>JANOCM010000131.1:0-1997 GCA_031412175.1 Alphaproteobacteria bacterium | reverse complement strand
GGCGGCTTCAATCCCGCCAACCGCACCTGCTGGGACTATGAACTGCTCGTCGACATGCTCTGCGCCGGGGTGCACTTCGCCAACGTGCCCGACACGCTCGGGGCGTTCCGGCTCTACGGCGACAGCATCACCGGCGGCCTGGCCGGCGGCGGACGCCTCGCCGAAGCCAATGCCCGCGACCTGCTGCGCATCCGCGAAAAGGCGCTGGGCCGCCGGCTCGATGCCCGCGACCGCCTGCTGGCGCCGCTGCGGCTGCTGGCGCGGCGGCTGGCGAGCCCCGGTGCAACGCTCGATGGCATCAGAGCGCGGCTGCGCTGATGCACATTGTCCAGACCGTCGCCAGCATCGCCGAACGCAGCGGCGGCCCGGCGCGCACCATCCGCGACCTGTGCGAGGCGCTGGGCCGCGCCGGCGCGCGGGTGACGTTGGTCGCCGGCCATGATCCGCACCTCGACGGCGCACTGCTCCGCCCCCATCCGGCACTCGCGACGACGATCCTCGTGCCCGGCCGCCTGCCCGATTTCACCACCGCCGTCCGGCCGCTGCGCGCCGATATCATCCACGACAACGGCATCTGGAGCCCCGCCAACATCGCCGCCGGGCGCGCGGCTCGCCGCCTCGGCCTGCCGCTGCTGCTGACCCCGCATGGTATGCTCGAGCCCTGGGCGCTGGCCTGGCACCGCCGCCGCAAGCAAATCGCCTGGAGCCTTTATCAGCGCCAACTGCTGGCGCAGGCGCGGCTGCTCGTGGCCACTGCACCGGCCGAGGCCGCTGCCATCGCCGCGCTGCTGCCCGGAAAGCCCATGGCGCTGATCGCCAATGGTGTCGCCTGCCCGCCGCTGCCTGACCGGTCGGCGCGCGAGACTGCGCCGGCGCGCACGTTGCTCTATCTGTCCCGCCTCCATCCCAAGAAGAACCTGCCCGGGCTGATCGAGGCCTGGGGGGCGCTTGCCGCCGATCCGGCCTTTGCCACCTGGACTCTGTACATCGCCGGCCCCGACGAAGCCGGCCACCGTGCCGAAATCGCGGCGCTGATCGCCCGGCTCGGGCTTGGCAGCCGTATCACCCTTGCCGGCACGGTCGCCGAGGCCGACAAGCCGGCGCTGTTCGCCGCCGCGGACCTGTTCGTGCTGCCGACCTTCAGCGAAAACTTCGGCATCGTCGTTGCGGAGGCGCTGGCCGCCGGCGTGCCGGTCGTCACCACCACCGGGACGCCATGGCAAAGCCTCGTCGAGCAGGACTGCGGCTGGCAATGCGGCACCGATTTCGCCAGCCTCGCCGCGACGCTGGCGACGGCCATGCGGCTGAGCCCCGGCGAACGCGCCGCCATGGGCGCCCGCGGCCATGCGCTGGTGCGACGCGATTTCGGCTGGGACGCGATCGCTGGCCAGATGCTCGACAGCTATCGCTGGGTCATGCAGGGTGGCACGAAACCGGACTGTATCAATGCCTGAGCCTGCCGCCGCCGACCGCGGCTATCGCGACATCACAGTGGATGCCCGCAACCGCGCCGGGCGCGCGCTATGGGGGGTGGCGTACGTCCTGCTTTATCGCCCCAGCCCGCGGGTCGCACATGGCTGGCGGCGCATTCTGCTGCGGCTGTTCGGCGCGCACATCGGCGCCGGTGTCCATCCCTATCCGCTGGCGTCGGTATGGGCGCCGTGGAACCTGGTCATGGCCGATGGCAGCTCGATCGACGATCATGTCGTCGTCTACAACGTCGCGCCGGTGTATTTCGGCCGCAACGCCGGGGTCAGCCAGTACAGCTACCTGTGCACCGCCAGCCGCGACTTCGATCGGCCGGGCCGGCCGGTGATCGCCGCGCCGATCCATATCGGCGATGACGCCTGGGTGGCGGTGCGCTGCTATATCGGCCCCGATGTCCACATCGGCGCGCGCGCCGTCATCGGCGCCGCCTCCACTGTCACCCGGGATGTCGCTGCCGGCAGTGTCGTCGCCGGGTCACCACCCCGCCTGCTGCGGATGCGCGACCAATG
>JANOCM010000130.1:0-2820 GCA_031412175.1 Alphaproteobacteria bacterium | reverse complement strand
CTGGCGATCGACGGCAAGGCTTCGCCGCGAAAGCCCATCGTCGCGATCGCCGACAGGTCGCCATCGGGCAGTTTCGAGGTCGCGTGGCGTTCGACCGCCAGCCGCATCTCCGCCGCCGCCATGCCGCAGCCATCATCGCTGACCGACAGATGGTCGATGCCGCCATTCTGAAGGTCGATGGTGATGCGGCGCGCGCCGGCGTCGAGGGCGTTTTCAACGAGCTCCTTCAACGCCGCCGCGGGCCGCTCGACGACTTCGCCGGCAGCGATCTGGTTGACGAGATTGTCGGGCAGGCGGCGGATCTGGGGCACATCGGCGTTGTAGGGCGCGGGCGATGCCGAGTCACGCCGATGCGGCCATTGTGGCGCCGGTCGCACCGCAGGAGGCGACAACCGGGCGCTGCAATCAAGCGCTGCCGTCAATCCGCGGCGCCACTCCGCTCACGTCGCACATTGCGTTCGGGCAGCACGCCCCAGCCGACGCGGCGGCGCTGGCGACGGCGCGCATAGCTGGCGATGACGATCAGCCCGATGCCGGCGATGGTCATCGGCAGCAGCCAGGGCTCCGCTGCGGCGGCGCGGACGATTTCGCGCAAGGACAGGCCACGCCGCACCCAGGCTTCGTTCCAGCCTTCGCTGGCGACCGGTTGCGCCAGCGCGCGAATCCCATCGGCAAGCGACGATGGCGGCGCCGCGAGCCGGGTGGTCGGCGGCACAAACGATGTCTCGGCAGCGATTTCGGAATGCGGTGGTTCGACCGTTGTCGCCGCTTCCGCCCCGGCCAGCCTGACCGGCGCCACCGGCACCGTGGCCATGGCCGGCGCCGCCATTATCGATGCAGCGACAACCAGCACCGCCGCCAGCAAAGCCTTGCCAACCCGGTTCGTGCCAACGCCGTGCGTGCCAACGGCGTGCGTGCCAACAATGCCACCTGCGGCGGTCATTTTGCCATCCATCCCCGGGCAGGGTTAAACCATGCGAGAATTTGTTCCTGCCTCGTACAACACTTAATGGAATGTTACGTGGAATTCCATGACAAAATTGTCACAGTCGCGGCAGCTGGTCGAATATCGCTGCGAAAATTCTTGGCAATTGCGCTGGCTGCCACAAATATTGCCATAGTCTTTAGCATCGAAATGCGAGTGTAACTGTAAGATCGGCCTCGCAGGTGGCGATCCTGTGGTGAAGCGCGCGGCTGGCCGGCCTTTCCGGCGCCGCCGCCACAGCCGCCGCCAGGGCACCCTGTTGCGGCGAACCGACGCCAAACCGCTGGCCAAGCGACATCGAAACCCTGCGATTGCCTTGCAAAATGGCGCTGTAAGCGACTAAAGCCAAATGGTCGCGCCCGCGTCGTCTTCCCCGCCGTTTCCTGTTTCCTCGTGCCCCAGATTTGGTCCCCCGCCCCATGTCGCTGTTCAGCCGGATGTTTTCGTTTCTCAGCCAGGACATGGCGATCGATCTCGGCACCGCCAACACCCTCGTCTACGTCCGCGGCCGCGGCATCGTCCTCAACGAGCCATCGGTCGTCGCCATCGAGACCATCCGCGGCAACAAGACGGTCAAGGCCGTCGGCAACGATGCCAAGCTGATGATGGGCAAGACGCCCGGCAACGTCGAATGCATCCGGCCGCTGCGCGACGGCGTCATCGCCGACATCGATGTCGCCGAACAGATGATCAAGCATTTCATCGCCAAGGTGCATACGTCGAAGTTGCCGCGCTTTCCCGAAATCGTCATCTGCGTGCCATCGGGGTCGACCAGCGTTGAAAAGCGCGCCATTCGCGACGCCGCCAACAACGCCGGCGCCAGCCAGGTCTATCTGATCGAGGAACCGATGGCGGCGGCGATCGGCGCCGGGATGCCGGTCACCGAACCCATTGGCAGCATGGTCGTCGATATCGGCGGCGGCACCACCGAAGTCGCGGTGCTGTCGCTCCGCGGCCTCGCCTACACCACCAGCGTCCGCGTCGGCGGCGACAAGATGGACGAAGCCATCGTCTCCTATGTCCGCCGCAACCACAATCTGCTGATCGGCGAAATGACCGCCGAGCGCATCAAGAAGGAAATCGGCACCGCCAAGCCGCCCGCCGACGGCATCGGGCTGACGCTCGAGATCAAGGGCCGCGACCTGATGAACGGCGTTCCCAAGGAAATCACCATCAACCAGGCGCAGATCGCCGATGCGCTGTCCGAACCTGTGGCCGCGATCGTCGAGGGCGTGCGCATGGCGCTGGAGAACACCCAGCCCGAACTCGCTGCCGATATCGTCGACCAGGGCATCGTGTTGACCGGCGGCGGTGCGCTGTTGAAGGACATCGACGTCGTGCTGCGCGAAGCCACCGGCCTGCCGGTGACCATCGCCGACGACCCGCTGACCTGTGTCGCCATCGGCACCGGCCGCGCGCTCGAGGATCCGATGTATCGCGGCGTGCTGACAACGGCCTGATTTCAGCCGACTGCAGCGGCTAGCGACGCTTTCGCGCGTGACGCGGCCGGGCTTTATTGACTAACAGGTTACGGCGGCGTCACCGGTTCCGGTCGCCGAGAGAGTAGGGAATGGACTGGACGCCCGCGCCTCGCCGACCGAGCGCCATGCGCCGCGAGCAGAACCTCGCGCTCGTGGGGGCCGTCGTGTCGGGCGCGGTCATCGCCACCGGACTGCTGCTCGTGCTGGTGGCGCGGGTCAACCCCGATGGCGCCGCCCGGATGCGCGGCGTGATGCTCGATATCGTGACACCGGTGTGGAGCGTGGTGCGCGCGCCGTTCGATGGTGCCGGGCGCGCCATCGGCTGGGGCAGCGATTATCTGGGCGCGGTCAGCC
>JANOCM010000129.1:0-6594 GCA_031412175.1 Alphaproteobacteria bacterium | reverse complement strand
TCGACGACAGCTATGACACCGGCTTTGCCTATGCCGATGTCGAGCAGGAGCTGGCGACCGGCACCGCCGATTTCCGCGAGGCGTTCGGCAGCTATCGCGACAAACGGCTGCCGAAATTCACCGGGAAATAGGCCGCATCGCAGCCCAGAGACCCAGCGCCGCCAGCAGCACAGCGACGACACTGGCATAATGTTCGGGCGGATGATGCCCGGTCGCCGCCGCCTTGCCGAGCCACCCGTCCCACGCCATCAGCCCGCGTTCGACGATGACCAGCGCCAGCCCCAATCGCACCAGCGGCCGATAACGCCAGCCGATGACGAACTGCAGGATGCCATGCGGGATCTGCAGCGCGCCGAGCCAGGCGAAGACCGCAATGATCGTCGTCGCGCGCGTCGTCAGGTCGATGCCGGCGATGACGCCAGCGCCGCCATCGGGCAGGAAATAGTGGATACAGCCGGGTATGATCGACAGCACGCCGGTCAGCATCAACAGCCAGGCTGCGGCGGGTGCGCCGCGATAATCAGCATTGGTCGATGGCGGCAACAGCATTGGCCGGCTCCCAAGGCGATACGAAAAGCACAAGCCTTAGAACTGCACCCGCTTCGTCGCGCCGCCATCAATGACGAGGTTGGTGCCGTTGACGAATCCCGCCGCCGGTGACGACAGATAAGCCACCGCCGCAGCGACCTCTTCCGGTGTGCCGAAGCGGCCGGCGGGGATGGTCTTGGGCGTAGCTGCGAAAATCTCCGGCATATTGGCTTCGACCCAGCCCCAGACGCCATCCTTTTCATAGATCGGGCCGGGGGATACGCTGTTGAAGCGGATATCGTGGTGAGCGTGCGCGAGTTGCGACAGGTAGACGATCGTCGCGGTCTTCATGCTGTTGAAGCTTTGCGGCCCGCCGAATTCTTCCAGCGCGGCGATGCTGGCGATGTTGACGACGCTGGCGTGGCTGCTCGCCTTCAGGTGCGGCAGCGCCGCCTCGATGGCGCGATAGGTGCCGATGACGTCGATCTCGAAATTCTGGCGGAAGCCGTCCTCGTCGAACTTCATGCCGCTCGCCGTGACGCAGGTGACAAGGATGTCGATACCGCCGAGCGCTTCGGCGGCGTCGCCGACCCAGGCGGCGAACGCCGGCTTGTCGGCGACATCGACGGCTCCGGCGAACACCTTGACGGCGGCGGTGCCGACTTCGTCGGCGAGTGCCGTGACCGCAGCCTCGCCGCGGGCGCAGAAGGCGACATTGGCGCCTTCTGCCGCGAAACGCCGGACGCAGGCACGGCCGATGCCCTTGCTGCCGCCGACGACAAGGGCGTTTAAGCCTTTGAGCTGGAGATCCATACACCGGTTCCTTCTGCTCCCCTTCCTTTCAAGGGAGGGGTCGGGGGTGGGTGAGTTTAGCAACCGCGGGGGACTCACCCACCCCCAGCCCCTCCCTTGCAGGGGGGGGGGCTAGACGATGTTGGCCACCAACTGGCCCTTGTCGATCACCACTTCGGGCTCGACGCTGATCTGCAGCGTGCCGGTGGCCGGCGCATACAGCTCCAGCGTGGTCTTTTCGACAAGGATCTCAGCGATCAGATCGCCTTCCTTGACCGCGGCGCCATCGGGATACAGCCAGACGACGATCGACCCGGTCTTGTCATCCTCCGCCCACATGTCGAGCGGCACGCGCACCTCGGTCATCAGGCGCCTCCCTTGACGGCGGTGCGCGCCGCCTCAGCAATGCGACCGGCGAGCGGCAGGATCGCCTGCTCCATCGACCGCGAAAACGGGATCGGGATATCGGGGGTGCAGACCCGCACCGGCGCCGATCGCAGCACGCGTGGGTCGCGCTCGACAACCGAAGCGATGACTTCGCCCGATACGCCGTACGACAGATAATCCTCGTCGGCGACGACCAGCCGCCCGGTCTTGCTGACCGCGGCGAACAGCCCGTCGCGATCGAGCGGGCTGAGGCAGCGCAGGTCGACGACCTGGGCGGAAATGCCCTCTTTCGCCAGTTCGTCGGCGGCCTTCAGGCTTTCATGTACCGACATGCCGAGCCCGACGATGGTGACGTCGCTGCCCTCACGCGGGATGGCAATCTTTCCGAACGGCACCGTGTACGGTTCTTCCGGCACCTCGCTCAATGTCGTCTTGATCGGCGGGCCCATGAAGCCGACGCCGGCGGTACCCTTGTGGGTCAGGTAGATGACGAAATTGGGGTCGCGCAGCGCTGCGTGCATCATGCCCTTGGCGTCATAGGCGTTCGATGGATAGACCACCTTCACCCCCGGGATGTGCGCGACCGTGGCGTGCAGCGCCTGGCTGTGCTGTGCGGCATTGTTGTAACCGCCGCCGGTGCCGATCATCAACGTCATCGGCACGCGAACCTGGCCAGCCGACATGTAATGCGTCTTTGATGCGGTGTTGAGCAGCACATTATAGCAGACGCCGATGAAATCGATGTAGGCGAGATCGATGACGGGATGCATCCCCGCCATCGCCGCGCCGGCCGCCATGCCGATGAAGCCGGTTTCCGAAATCGGCGTATTGATGACGCGTTCGGGGCCATATTTGGCGCCGAAGCCATCGGCGGTGCCAAAGATACCGCCGAAGTTATAGACGTCCTCGCCGAGCACGAAGATTTCGTCGCGGCGCTCCATTTCCCAATCGAGCGCCTCGCGGCCGGCGCGCGCCATGGTGAGGATGCGGCTCATGCGTCACCCATGGCAAAGACATGGTCGAAGGCTTCGGACGCATCGGGATAAGGCGCGTCCATCGCCTGCTGGACGGCGGCGGCGATCTCCGCCGTGGCGGCGGCGTCGATTTCGGCGGCGGTGCCTTCCGTTAACACGCCGTCGCGGATCAGCTTGGCGCGATACGGCGGGATCGGATCGGACTGCTTCATCTGTTCGGGGATGTAGGCCTGCTGGTCGCCCATGAAATGCCCGGCCAGCCGCGCCGTGCGCAATTCGAGGATCGTGCCACCGCCGCTTGTCCGCGCCCGCGTCATCGCCCGTTCGGCGGCCAGGTAAATGTCATCGGGATCGTTGCTGTCGACATATTCGCCAGCCAGGCCATAGGCGCCGGCGCGATCGCTGTTGCGGGCGATCGCAGTCGATTCCTTCTTCGATGTCGAAACGCCCCATTCATTATCCTGGACGACGGCGACGAACGGCAGCTTCATGACGCCGACAAGGTTGAGGACTTCGTGAAAGGCGCCCTGGTTGGCAGCGCCTTCGCCGAGGAACGTCACCGCGACGCCGGGACGCTTCTGCAGGCGGCGGGCGAGCGCCATGCCGGCGGCAGGGCCCATCCCCTCGGCAATGATCCCCGACGACGCGAAGTTCACAGCCGTGTCATAGATGTGCATATGGCCGCCCTTGCCCTGGCTGAGGCCGGTTTTCTTGCCGAGCAGCTCTGCCGTCATCTTCACGATGTCGACGCCGCGGGCGATGGCGACATGGTGCGGGCGGTGATCGGCGGTGATCATGTCGTCGGCATCAAGTGCTGCACAAACGCCGGCGCCGACCGGTTCGGCGCCGTTCGAACAATGGAGTTCGCCCGGCAGCGGCCCGTTGGCAAAGGCAAAGATCGGCGTCTTGCCGACCCAGTAGAGCCCGATGACGGCATCATCGAAGGCGCGACTGCGCACCATCTGCCGATACATTTCGCGGCGCATTTCGGCCGTCAATGGCATCACTGGTCCCCAATCGAACGATGAGGCGCAAGTTTAGGAGGCCGGCGCCGGCGCGCCACCTGTGCGAAATGTTGGCTGACGTAAGGGGCAACCAACGTCGTGGCAAAGTTGGCAGACGCCATGGATTTCCGGTATGTTCATTACTGCAACGATTGGGGGGCGGGCCGATGGCATTCACCTTGCAGGCGGGACGGTTGGTGCGCGATGGCAAGCCCGTGGCGTTCGTCGCCTCGCCGTTCATCGGCGGCGCCTTCCCGCGCCCGCCGAAAATCGCCGTCATCCACTTCACCGGCGGCGGCAGCGCGATGTCGAGCGCCAACTGGTTCGCCGACCGGTCGCGGCCGCCAGCGAGCGGATCATCGGCGCATGTCGTCATCGATCGCGACGGCAGCATCGTCCAGTGCGTCGGGCTCGATCGCGTTGCCTGGCATGCCGGGCGGTCGTCGTGGCAGGGCATCGTCGGGCTCAACAGCCATTCGATCGGTATCGAGCTGGCGAACTATGGCAACCTCCACGCCGTCGGCGGCAATTGGTGCGGCCCCGGCGATAAAAAGGTCGCCAACCCGGTCATGGCCGTTCACCGCAACGGCAACCCCGACGGCAGCCGCAATCCCATCGGCTGGGAGCCATACCCCGCCGCGCAGATCGCCGCGACGCATGAACTGATGGCGCTGCTGGTGACGATGGGCGTCACCCAGGCGGTCGGCCATGACGATATCGCGCCGGTGCGCAAATCCGATCCCGGCCCCGCGTTCGACATGACATTGTTCCGCGCCCATGCCTTTGGCGGCCGCCGCGACAATGGCGATAATGTGAAGACCGTGCTGCCCGCCGCCGGGCTGTACCTGCGCGCCGGCCCTGACGGCGCCGCTGCCAAGCTGCGCGAGGCGCCCTATGCCAGGGGCACGCTGGTGCGGCCGCTGCGCATCGACGGCGACTGGCTGGAAGTCAGCGTCCTCGCCGATGGCGCGCCGGTGGCAACGGGGTGGATGCGATCGATCTATCTCGGCGAGCCGACCGAAAGTGTCGAGGAATCGGTGCCGCTGCACGATTTCGCCGATGATGCGCCGAGGTTGGAGACGCCGATACCGAAGGTGCGGCGGCGGAAGCGCGGCGACGGGGTGGGGTAGCGGATTTTGCTGTCATCCCGGCGAGCCGCAGGCGACCGCAGGTCAACGCCGGGACCCATGGCCCACCCGGCCTTGCCCGCGGGCGCGCTCATGTGCCGACAGCCAGTGGTTCATGGGCCCCGGCCTACGCCAGGGTGACAGGTTACACCTACAGCACCAGCGGCCCGTGGTTCATCCGCGGCAACACATGGCGCGCGAACAGATCGGCCTCGGCGGCGTGGGGATAGCCCGACAAGATGAACGCCTCCATGCCGATCGCCTGATAGGCCTGCAGCTTGGCCAAGACTTGGTCGGGATCGCCGACGATGGCGGCGCCGCAACCTGAGCGCGCACGGCCGATGCCGGTCCACAGATTGTCCTCGACATAGCCGTCGCTGGCAGCGTCGCGCAGCTCGGCCTGGCGCAGAACGCCGACCGATGTCGCATCGAGCGATTTCGCCCGGATCGCGTCACCGGTCTTGGCATCGAGGTGCGACAGCAGCCGGTCGGCGGCGGCGCGAGCGGCCGCCTCGGTCTCGCGGACGACGACGTGGACGCGATAGCCGAACTTGAGCGTGCGGCCGTGGCGGGCGGCACGCGCCGTCATGTCGTCGACGATCGCCTGCACCGCCGGCATGGTGTCGGGCCACATCAGGTAAACATCGGCCGCCTTGGCCGAGGCTTCACGCGCGTCCTCGCTCAGCCCGCCGAAATACAGCGGCGGGCATTTGCCGGAAACCGTCGTCACCCCCGGCGGATCGAGCTTCAGCTTGTAGTGTTCGCCCTGGTGATCGAGCGGCTGGCCGTTGAGGATGGTCTTCAGGATCTGCATGACCTCGACAGTGCGCGCATAGCGCGGCGCCGACGCCATGGTTTCCCCCGGCATGTCGGACGAGATCATGTTGACGGTGAGCCGACCTTCTAGGATCCGATCGAGCGTCGCGATCTGGCGCGCCAGTTGCGGCGGCCAGGTTTCGCCGACGCGCACTGCCATCAGTAGCCGGATGCGCCGCACCAGCGCGGCGATGGCGCCGGCAAACACCGTTGTGTCGATGCCGAGCGCATAGCCCGACGGCAGCAGCACATTGTCGAAACCGCCCTTTTCGGCCGCCAGCACGATATTGCGGCAATGCTCCCACGATGATTTCAATGCCGGGTCGGGCTGCCCCAGAAATTCATAATCATCGTCGCACAGCGCCGAAAACCAGCTGACTTCGCAACTGCTCATGGCAAATTCTCCCCGAGCGACGCGACCAGCACGCCATACCATTCGGCGCGCGTCCAGCGCACTTTGTAGGCGTCGGCGCTCTCCGCGATCCTCGACGGATTTTGCGTACCGACGATCGGAATGATGCCGGCCGGGTGCGCCATGATCCAGGCATAGGCGGCCGCGGCGATGCCGACGCCGTATTTCTGGCCCTGCGCCTGCAGCGCCGCCTTGGTCGCGGCGATGCGCGCGTCTTCGGCAACCTTGCGCCCGGGGCGCGGATCGCCGTCGCCCAGTCGCCCCTGCCCCAGCGGTGACCAGGCCAGCACCGCAATGCCATGCTTCATGGCGCGATCGAGCGTGCCGTCGAACAGCGGTGCCGTCGCCAGCGGCGAAAATTCCGGCTGCGTCGTCAGCACGCCGGCCTTCAGATGTTTCGCCAGCGCGCCCGTTTGCGCCGGGGTATGGTTCGACACGCCGACCGCGGCGATCTTCCCCTCCGCCACCAGCGCATCGAGCGTCGCCGCGGTTTCGGCCGGGTGCGCCAGCATGTCGGGGCGATGGATCTGCCACAGGTCGAGCCGCTCCACTCC
>JANOCM010000128.1:0-2692 GCA_031412175.1 Alphaproteobacteria bacterium | reverse complement strand
AGATTTATTTGCCGGCTGCCGACTGATTCTCCGGTTCGTCAGTTCTGCGGCAGATTGTAATAAATGGCGTGCAGGTCGTTGTCCGAAACTTGGATCAAGTTAGTCAGACTATGCGCTGATTGCGCGCGAACGTATTTATGCGTCGGCTGACGATGGCCAGCGCCGTGGGGCATATACTCGGCATCGGCATAGTCGAGCAGCCACTGCAATTCGACTAGGGTCAAGACGTGCTGCGCGGCAAGGTTCGGTCCTGCAATCTGCACACCGGCGTTGGCGGCATTGATCCGCCGCACCAATCTGTTCGAGAAATTGATCGTGTCATGGCACACATATTCGATATCGTTCACGCCCGGCCGAGCGATCCCGGCTGCGACGTTCTCCGCCTTGGAAAGAACACGGGCGTTGCGATAGTCGTTGGACCCCCAGTGTTGGTAGGGGATGATATGGTCGACCTCGGCGATAATGGCCATGTAGTCGGTCAAAACGCGGAGTGCGTTCGCTGAATGATCCGAGATGAAAAATCCTCCCTTTAGCCGCGCCGCCTTTGCCGGGTTGAGGATATTGTTCGCAATGTAAGCTTGGTTCGCCGCTAGGATCGCCTGACGTTGCACGGGCTTGAAGTCCATGACGTCATGCTGGGCAAGTGCTGCAATGCCAGAATATTCGGCATGAGCCGGGATGTTGTTCTGCCGCCAAGTCTGGCTAGGAATCCTCCCGATGCGCATAATTCCCCCTTTTACACGGCCGCGCTGGATCGGTCGCAACCACCGTCGCATATTGACGTTTATTCGAAAGCGGGCAAGCGTGCTGAGCACTATTTTCGCACACTCCTAGTTGTTCAGGCTGATCGCTCTGCTATCGCTCGACACGTCGATACTCGCTGATTTGTTATGGCCTGGAGACCGATTTGAATCGGTGGCGAGCAATCGCAGATCTTGTTACTTCGGTAGCATTGTTGGCACGCTGGGTGCTATTGTCGCCGATGTTGTAGCGGCACGGTGCAGGCGCAGGCAGTTGCTTTGCGTGAACCGGCGGCTTTTCCCGCGTCGATCTGCACGTCAGTTGTCTAGCCGGCGGCGCCGGGCTATAAATGCGGCGTTGCCTGGCAGACCATCGTCAACATTGCGACCAAGCCGGATGATGCGTAAAGCATCATTGCACGGCACGATTTTTAAAGGCTCCAGCCCCGGTGATGTCTTGGTCAAAGCCGGCCACATCATCAGCGTAGCTATGCTCCGCGACCCGCCCGGCGCCAAGGAGCGCGACTCGTATGAACACCGCCGGTTCCCGGCGGACCATGAACTCGCCAGCCTGATCAAGGCCTGTGCCGCCGCCGGCAAGTTCGAATGCCAGTTCGGCCGTTTCGACCGGGTGCAGATCGCCACGCCCGCCGACCTGTTCCACAACAACCCGCCGAAACTCCCACCGCTGGTCGGCATCAACCGCAAGGCCGCGCGCGTCGAAACTCGCACCTCAAACCAGCCCGGTGCCCAGGGCAGCCTGGTGGAATAGCGCCCTCTCCCGCTCGCCGCAGAAGCGGACTTGCGGCTGCCAGCTTGTTCGATGGGACCTGGTGCCCAAGGCCCCAACCGCCGGCGCTGCCTCACGCGGCTGGAGCATTATTGGCGCCAATCGGACAAATTTTCCCGCCGCTGCATCCTTTTGCCGCCGGCCTCGTAACGCACTTTGACGGCGACGGAGATCGACATGGGCTTTGCGACAAGAATGGCGTGCTTGGCAGTGCCCGCGCTGCTGCTGGCGGCGGTGCCGGCGCAGGCCGTCGTGTTCCGCTTGACGGCGACCGATGTGACGGTGTCGGAGCCGTCGCCGCAGTTCACCTCGCGCTCGATCACCGGGCAGTTGACGCTCGATGATTCGGTGCGGCCAGGCGACAGTTTCGGGTCGGCGGCGATCACCGCTCTGACATTCGATTTCGGCGGTATTCGTGGCACACTGGCCGATATCGCCGCGAATATTGCGCCGGATTCGGTGCAGGGTTTCGGGACGCGGTCCGCAGACGGCAAAAGCTTTTCGGTGTTCGATTTGCGTTTCGGCTTTCCGAACAGTGTTGCCGGATGCAGCTTCGTTTGCGCCGGCCAGATCGTCATCAACAGCCCGATCGGCCCAGCTGATCCCTCAAACTTCATTGCGATCAATGATCCGGACGGCACGACGCTCAGCGTCATCGAAAGTTTCACCCCGCGGTTCTCTTTGGTGCCGGAGCCCGAGAGCTGGGTGACGCTGATTATCGGCTTCGGCTTTGTCGGTGCTGCCGCGCGGCGGCGGGCCATCGCCAGGCGGGCACCACTGGTGCACTTGCAGGCGGCGCGCCTCCGCCCCTGACCCAAATCGTGCCTATTTCAGCCGCGACTGCATCCCCGCCAGCGCTGCTTTGGCACAGCCTTCGTCCTGCAGGCTCGCCGCGCCGCTGACGGCGAGCGCGCCGACGATTCTGCCGCCCGCCATGATCGGGACCCCGCCGGGCATCACCGCCATGTTGGGCTTGACCTGCGCCAGCAGCGCCGGGTCGGCGCGCAGCTTCGCCTGAAGTTCCGACGTCGCCATGCCAAAGGCGATCACGCTGGCATTCTTGCGCGATGCGGTGAAGATCCGCCCGGGCCGGGCGCCGTCACCGGTCAGGCCAACGCGCAGGTTGCCGGCGGCATCGGACACCGCCGCGCCGACGCGCAGC
>JANOCM010000127.1:0-3853 GCA_031412175.1 Alphaproteobacteria bacterium | reverse complement strand
ACGGCGGGCGGGGCAGGGGCGAGACGTTTTCCAACGGGGGTCAGGGCCTCATGCGGAGCGTTGCTTATCGTCTTCGGTCAGCGCGTTGAGGCGGGCGCGCAGGGTTTCGACCTCGCAGCGCAGCAGCTCGAACTTCTGCGTTTCGGGGTCGAATTTCTGGCTGCACGGCGTGCCGTACGGCATGAACGGCTTTTGATAGTCGCCGGCATCGACAAGCACCGGCTTGGCCGGGATGCCGACCATCGTCGCACCTTCGGGCACGTCGCGGGTGACGACGGCGTTGGCGCCGACGCGGGCGCGGGTACCGACGGTGATCGGGCCGAGCACCTGAGCCCCCGAGCCGATGATGACGCCATCGAGCAATGTCGGATGGCGCTTGCCGGCGATGCCGTTGGCCGGATCGGTACCGCCCAGCGTCACGCACTGGTAGATGGTGACATTGTCGCCGATCACCGCGGTTTCGCCGATGACGACGAAGCCGTGGTCGATGAAGAAATTGCGGCCGATGGTGGCGCCGGGGTGGATGTCGATCGCGGTCAGAAAGCGCGAGATGTGGTTGACGATGCGCGCGACGAGGAACAGCCGGGCGTTGAACAGCGCATGCGCAATGCGGTGCAGGCCGAGCGCGAGCACGCCGGGATAGGTCAGCACCTCCCAGCGCGACCGCGGGGCGGGATCACGCGACTTGATCGAATCGAGATAGGCGATGAGCGCCATGATCGGTCTCCGTGCGGCCGCCTTTTCGGTTCACCGCGTATTTTTGAGTCTTACCCGGTTTCGCCGGCGTTTGCCAGCCGGGGATGGAACGGCGCCGCAGCACCGGCGTTCCGTCGCCGAACGGATATTTCAACGGAGTCTGGTTAATGCGCTTTGATTGGGGCGGCCGCGGGCAGACCGCACAACGTTATGAACGCGCTGACGTGATCTGTCCGGTGCTGGCGGGGGAAAATCCTGCCGAATCGGAAGCCGGCGAGGCCGGTGCCGCCCGCCGCGCCGCCGAAACCGGCCCCGACGAGGATCGCGATCGCTGGCGCGACTTTTCAAAGGAGGATGCGCGAAAGCTGGCTGAAGATCCGGCGACGCCGGTCGATGCCGAAATCCCCAAGGGCGGCCAGGCGCGTAACGGCGGCCGGGTCGACTGAACCCGGCCGCGCGTTATCAGATCGCCTGCAGGGTGCGGGCCACGGCGTGGACGACTGCGGCGATGCGCACCGAAGCCTGGATCTTGTCGGTGCCGACATTGTGCTGGGCGAGCACCTTTTCATGCGAATCGATGCACATGCCGCAGCCATTGATCGCCGATACGGCGAGGCTGAACAGTTCGAAATCGGCCTTCTCGATACCTGGCGAACCGATGACGTTCATGCGCAGCTTGGCCGGCATCGTCTTGTAGTCGGGCCGCGACGCCATGTAGGTGAACCGGTAATAGATGTTGTTCATCGCCATCACCGAAGCGGCAGCCTTGGCGGCGTTCATTGCCTCAGGCGTCAGCTTGTCGGCGGCTTCGGCCTCGATCGCGTCGATCACCGGCTTGTAGGCGCAGGCGTGGGCGACGGCGACGAGCGTGCCCCATTTCTGCTGGTCGGTCAGCAACTGTTCGGACAACAGGCTGGAAACGTTGAGGCGCTGGTCCTTGGCGTAATCAGGCAGCGTCTTGGCGAGTTCGGAAAAGATCATGGGAACTCCTTGTCCCTCTCCCGTTCGGGGAGAGGGAGGGGCCCGCCGCCGCTTGGCGGTGGGAGGGTGAGGGCGGTTGTGGAGGTCTTGCGCCAGAACGCGGGCGACCCCCACCCGCTCGCCTGAGGGGCGAGTCGCCTCCCCCCGGAGGGGGAGGAGGGTTATGCGGCCGGCTTCAGAACCTCTTCGCCGCCCTGCCAGTTGCACGGGCACAGCTCGTCGGTCTGCAGCGCGTCGAGGATGCGCAGCGTTTCCGCCGGGTTGCGGCCGACATTGAGGCCGTTGACGGTGACGTGCTGGATGACGTTTTCCGGATCGATGATGAAAGTGGCGCGCAGCGCGACGCCGGCGTCCTTCACGACGATGCCGAGTGCATCGGCAAGATGCTTCGAATTGTCGGCGAGCCACGGGAAATCGCAGGCGGCGAGCCGCTCGTCCGACTTGCGCCAGGCGAAGTGGACGAAATCAGTGTCGGTCGAGGCGCCGATCAGCACCGCGTCACGGTCTTCGAAGTCGCCCTTCAGATCGCCATAGCCGATGATTTCGGTCGGGCAGACAAAGGTGAAATCCTTGGGCCAGTAGAACAGGATCTTCCACTTGCCCGGATAGGCGGTGGTGAGGTCGAGCGTTTCGCCGGCGGGCAGTGCGGCAACGCCCTGCTGGACGGGAAGGGTGAACGACGGGACGGTATCGCCAACGGTGAGGGCCATGAAATGCTCCTGGGGTTCGATTGCTTGCGGTGAACGCGACGGTGACATGGCGTCGCGTGAGCCAGAAATCCAATCGATAATCTTGACGTTACAAATCGACTGAGCCGATAAGTCGGGCATGACCTTCCTGCCGACGCTGAAGCAACTGCAATATCTGACCGCGCTCCACATCCATGGCCATTTCGGCCGCGCCGCCGATGCCTGTTTCGTGACGCAAAGCACCTTGTCGGCCGGGCTGCGCGAGCTCGAGAACCTGCTCGGCGTGCAACTGGTCGAGCGCAACCGCCGCGTCGTGCGCTTCTCGCCGCTGGGCGAACAGGTCGTCGCCAAGGCCTATGACGTGCTGCGCGAGGCCGATGCGCTCGCCAGCCTGACCCGCGCCGCCGGCAAACCGCTGGCCGGCCCGTTGCGGATGGGCGTCATCCCGACGATCGCGCCCTATCTGTTGCCGCGCGTGCTGCCCGGGCTGCGCCGCGACTATCCCGACCTAAAACTCTATCTGCGCGAGGACATGAGCCACGCCGCCTGCGAGGCGCTGGCACGCGGCACTCTCGATGTCGTGCTGCTGGCGCTGCCGTGGGATTGCGGCACCGTCGGCACGATGGAGTTGTTCAGCGATCCGTTCTTCCTCGTCTTCCACCCCGGCGACATGATCGACCCGCCGCCGACCGTCGCCCCCGATGCCATCGATGATTCGCACCTGCTGCTGCTCGAGGACGGCCATTGCCTCAAGGACCAGGCGCTGGCGGTGTGCGGCCGCCCCGAACTGCGCGCCGACCCGTCGGCGCGCGGCACCTCGCTGGTGACGTTGGTGCAGATGGTCGCCGGGCGGCTGGGCCAGACGTTGCTGCCGAAACTGGCGCTCGATGCCGGCATCATCGACGGCACCGGGCTGATCGCGCGGCCGCTCGCCGGCGGCGCGGCGCGCACCGTGGCGCTGGCGTGGCGGCACGGCAGTCCGCGCGCCGCGGAGTTCCGATTGCTCGGCGAAGCGCTCAAGGGCGCGGTGGACAGCAGCATCGCCCCCGCTATGGTGCCCGGCACATCTGGGGAGAGTGCGCGATGAAGGCTGTTCTGTGCGTCGAACATGGCCCGCCGGAAAAACTGGTGGTCAAGGACATTCCGGCGCCGGAGCCCGGCAAGGGCCAGGCGCGCGTTCGCGTCCATGCCGCCGGGGTCAATTTTCCCGACACGCTGATCATCCAGAACCTCTACCAGTTCAAACCGGCGCTGCCGTTTTCGCCGGGGGGTGAGGCCGCCGGCGTCATCGACGCCATCGGCGAGGGCATTACCGACCTGAAGATCGGCGACCGCGTCGTCGCAATGACCGGCAATGGCTGTTTCGCCGAACAGGTCATCGCCAATCGCGCCCAGCTGGTGCCGATTCCCGGCGACATGCCCTTCGACATCGCCAGCGGGTTCACCATGACCTATGGCACGTCGCACCATGCGCTCAAGCAGCGCGC
>JANOCM010000126.1:0-2174 GCA_031412175.1 Alphaproteobacteria bacterium | reverse complement strand
CAAGCGTGACATCCTGCGCGCCGGCATCGTTCCCGAGGAACTGGTGCTGCAGAATCCCGGCTATTGCCTCCACATGGCGGGGAAAAAGCCGCCGGGCGGCATCTGGACGCATATCGCCGGCATCGATCTCGTCCGCACCGGGCTCGATGAATTCTATGTCCTCGAGGACAATGCCCGCACGCCGTCGGGCGTCTCGTACATGCTCGAAAACCGCGAGGTGATGCTCAAGCTGGTGCCCGAACTGTTCGACCAGGTGAAGGTCGCGCCGGTGGAGACCTACCCCGAAGCGCTGCTCGAAACGCTGGCATCGGTCAGCCCGCGCCAGAGCCGCAACGGCGGCGCGCCCGTCTGCGTGCTGCTGACGCCGGGCCGCCACAACAGCGCCTTTTACGAACACAGCTTCCTCGCCGACAAATTGGGCATCGAGCTGGTGGAGGGCAGCGACCTGTTCGTCCGCGACGATGTGGTGTTCATGCGCACCACCGAAGGGCCGGAGCGCGTCGAAGTCATCTACCGCCGATTGGACGATGCCTTCATCGACCCGCTGGTCTTCAACCCGGCGTCGATGCTCGGCGTGCCGGGGCTGATGGCGGCCTATGGCGCCGGCAACGTCACGCTGGCCAACGCGGTCGGCACCGGCGTCGCCGACGACAAGGCGATCTACAGCTATATGCCCGACATCGTCCGCTTCTACACCGGCGAGGAGCCGATCCTGAAGAATGTGCCGACCTGGCGCTGCCGTGAACCCGAGGCATTGGGCTATGTCCTCGATCACCTCGCCGAGCTGGTGGTCAAGGAGGTCGATGGCTCGGGCGGCTATGGCATGCTGATCGGGCCGCACGCGCCGCAGGCGACGCTGGCGGCGTTTGCGGCGAAGCTGAAGGCGCACCCCGAAAAATTCATCGCCCAACCGACCCTGGCGCTGAGCACCTGCCCCACCGCCACCGACGCCGGCATCGCCGCGCGCCATGTCGATCTGCGGCCGTTCGTGCTGACCGGCGCCAATGGCACCCGCATCGTGCCGGGCGGGCTGACGCGGGTGGCGATGACGCCGGGGTCGCTGGTGGTGAATTCGTCGCAGGGTGGGGGTACCAAGGATACGTGGGTGGTGGATGATTGAAGTGCGCAACCCCCACCCCGGGCCGCGGCGTTGCCGCGTCTCTCGCCCTCCCCGCTGGGGGTTGGGTGTGGGCGCCCCCCCCCCTGCGGGTTGGGCGACTCGCGGCACGCGAGCGGGGTGGGGGTCGCGACCTTCGCAACAGAGCGCCCCGCCATGTTGAGTAGAACCGCCGGCAACCTCTACTGGATGGGCCGCTACCTCGAGCGCGCCGATTTCACCGCGCGGCTGATCGAGGCCACCCAGCGCCTCGCTGCCCTGCCCTCGTCGTACGGCGGCGCCGGCAATGCCTGGGAATCGGCGCTCGCCGCGACCTGGATGACCAAGGCGCACAAGGATCGCGGCCTCGCGCTCGACGAGCACCAGGTCAGCGATTTCCTCACCCTCGACCCCGGCAATCCGTCGTCGATCCGGTCGTGCCTCGAGGCGGCGCGCGCCAACGCGCGTTCGGTGCGCACCGCGCTGACCGAGGAGGCCTGGGAGGCAATCAACACCGCCTGGCTCGAAGTGTCGCGCTATGGCACCCATCTCGAAAGCCGCGAAGCCCTCGGCCCGCTGCTCGAACTCATCAAGCACGCCGTCGCCGCCTATGACGGCGCCGCCCAGCGCACGATGCTGCGCGGCGACGCCTTCTGGTTCGTCAACCTGGGCTCCGCCATCGAACGTGCCGACAACAGCGCGCGGCTGCTCGACGTCAAATATCACCTGCTGCTGCCGCGCGGCGAAACCGTCGGCGGCAGCCTCGATTATTTCCAGTGGACGACGATCCTGCGCACTGTCTCCGCGATGACCGCCTATCGCTGGGTGTATCGCGACAGCGTCAAGCCGTGGCTGGTCGCCGACCTGCTGATCCTCAACCGCCAGCTGCCGCGCAGCCTCGCCAGCTGTTACGAGGAAATCCTCCGCCATCTCGACCTGCTCGCCAGCGTCACCGGCAAGCGGGGGCCGGCGCATCGCCTGGCCGCGGCGGGCAACAGCCGGCTGCAGCAATCGAACATCGACAAGGTGTTCGCCGACGGGCTCCACGAGTTCCTGCAGCGCTTCATCGTCGACAATA
>JANOCM010000125.1:0-6248 GCA_031412175.1 Alphaproteobacteria bacterium | reverse complement strand
ATCGAGGCGGCGCTCGCGCATATCCGCACCCTGCCCGGCTGCGCCGCCCCCGAAATCAAGCTGTCGCACGCCGCGACGATGCCTTTCCACCGCATGAAGGTGCGTATCAAGGCCGAGATCGTCACCATGGGCGCCCCCGATCTCGATACTGCCAGCGCCGGCACCCGGGTCGCGCCGGCCGACTGGAACGCGCTGATCGACACCTCTGGCACCATCGTCATCGATACCCGCAATGATTATGAGGTCGCGGTCGGCAGTTTCGCCGGCGCGATCAACCCGAAGACAACCAGTTTTCGCGACTTTCCCGCCTGGTTCCGCGCCAACCGCGACGCGCTGTTTGCCGGCCACGACCGGCCCCGCGTCGCGATGTTCTGCACCGGCGGCATCCGCTGCGAGAAATCCACCGCTTTTCTCAAGTCCGAAGGGGTCGAAGACGTGTTCCACCTCGCCGGCGGCATCCTCAAATATCTGGAAACTGTGCCGCCGGACGCCAGCCGCTGGCAGGGCGAATGCTTCGTCTTCGACGAGCGCGTCAGCCTCGGCCATGGCCTTGCCCCCGGCACCCATGCGCTGTGCCGCGGTTGCCGCCGGCCGGTGAGCGCTGCCGACCGCCAATCGCCGCTCTATATCGAGGGCGTGGCGTGCCCGGCGTGCAGCGCCAGCCGCGACGACACCCGCCGCGCTGGCTATGCCGAACGCCACCGCCAGGCCACCCTCGCCGCGGCGCGCGGGGAGGTGCATATCGGGCGGGTGGCGGTGCGCGATGGCGATGGCTGACCTGCCGCTGCTCTACAGCTTTCGCCGCTGCCCCTATGCGATGCGGGCGCGGATGGCACTGCTGGTGGCAGCGACGCCGGTGGCCATCCACGAGATCAAGCTGCGCGACAAGCCGCCGGCGATGGTCGCCGCGTCGGCCAAAGCGACCGTGCCGGTGCTGGTGCTGCGCGACGGCGCGGTGCTCGACGAAAGCCTCGACATCATGGCCTGGGCGCTGGCACAATCGGATCCGGAGGGCTGGCTGGCGCGGGGCGATGCGGCGCTGGTCGGCGCCAACGATGGCGCCTTCAAGCATCACCTCGACCGCTACAAATACGCCGATCGCCACGGCAGCGATCGTCACGGGCACCGCGCTGCAGGTCTCGCGATGCTCATGGCGCTGGAGTCCCGGCTTGCCACGACGAGCCATCTTTGCGGCGATCAGCGTGGGCTAGCGGACATCGCCATCATGCCGTTCGTCCGCCAGTTCGCCGCGACCGACCGCGCCTGGTTCGCCGCGCAGCCCCTGCCGCGACTTCAGGCCTGGCTGGCGCAGCTGGAAGCCTCGGCGCTGTTCGCCGCCGCGATGGCGCGCTATCCGGTCGGCAAGCCGGTGCCGATGATCGGCAGCGCCTAACGCTATTCCGCCGCCAGCGTCTCCCCCATCGGCGGCAGATTATGCCCCAACAGCCGCAACAGTTCGGCGGCGCTTTCGACGATGTTGGTGCCGGGGCCAAAGATCGCCGCAGTGCCGATCTCGCGCAGGAAATCATAATCCTGCGCCGGGATGACGCCGCCGGCGATGACGCGGATATCGCCGCGATTGGCCTCTTTCAGCGCATCGATCAGCTCGGGCACGAGCGTCTTGTGGCCGGCGGCGAGGCTGCTCGCGGCGACGATATCGACATCGAGCTTGAGCGCCAGGTCGCGTGCCTCCTGCGCGGTCTGGAACAGCGGCCCGACCGTGGCGTCGAAGCCCAGATCGGCGAGCGCCGTGCCCACCACCTTGGCGCCGCGATCATGGCCGTCTTGGCCCATCTTGACGATCAGCACGCGGGGTTTGCGACCCTTGCGGCGCTCGAATGCTTCGACCCCTTCAGCGACGCGGGCATAGGCCGGATCGGCCTTGTAGGCGTCGGCATAGACGCCGCTGACCATCTTCACGACCGCGGCATGGCGGCCGAAGACATCTTCGAGCGCGCTGCTGATTTCGCCCAGCGTCGCGCGGGCCCGCGCGGCAACGACCGCGAGTGCCAACAGGTTCTCGCCGCCCTCGGCTCCCTTGCGCAGACCCGCCAGCGCCGCTTCGACGGCAGCCGGATCGCGGCCGGCGCGCACCGCCGCCAGCCGCTCGATCTGGCTGGCGCGCACCGCGACATTGTCGACGTCGAGGATCTCGAGCTTCTCTTGCGCCGTCGGCTTGTACTTGTTGACGCCGACGATGACGTCCTGCCCCATATCGACGCGCGCCTGCTTGGCAGCAGCGGCCTTTTCGATCTCGAGCTTTGGCATGCCGGTCTCGACCGCCTTGGTCATGCCGCCGAGCGCCTCGACCTCGTCGATCAGCGCCTGGGCACCCTTGACCAGGCTGTCCGTCAGCGCCTCGACGTAATAGCTGCCGCCGAGCGGATCGACGACGCGGGTGATGCCGGTTTCTTCCTGCAGCACCAGTTGCGTGTTGCGCGCGATGCGCGCCGAAAAATCGGTCGGCAGCGCGATCGCCTCGTCGAGCGCATTGGTGTGCAGCGACTGGGTGCCACCCAAGGCCGCCGCCATCGCCTCGACCGTAGTGCGGATTACGTTGTTATAGGGGTCCTGCTCCTGCAGCGACACGCCCGAGGTCTGGCAATGGGTACGGAGCATCTGGCTGCGCGGGCTGGCGCCGAAATCGGCCATGATCGTCGCCCACAATGTCCGTGCCGCGCGCAACTTGGCGATCTCCATGAAAAAGTTCATGCCGATGCCAAAGAAGAAGCTCAACCGCCCGGCGAAATCATCGACCGCGAGGCCCTTGGCGAGCGCCGCCCGCACATATTCCTTGCCGTCGGCGAGGGTGAACGCGAGCTCCTGCACGGCCGTCGCCCCGGCTTCGAGCATGTGATAGCCCGATATGCTGATGCTGTTGAACTTGGGCATGTTCTGCGATGTGTATTCGATGATGTCGGCAACGATCCGCATCGATGGCGCCGGCGGGTAGATGTAGGTGTTGCGGACCATGAACTCCTTCAGAATGTCGTTCTGAATGGTGCCGTCGAGCTTTTCCTGGGTGACGCCGGCTTCCTCCGCCGCAACGATGTAGAAGGCGAGGCACGGCAGCACGGCGCCGTTCATCGTCATGCTGACGCTCATCTGGTCGAGCGGGATGCCGTCGAACAGCAGCTTCATGTCCTCGACGCTGTCGATGGCCACCCCGGCCTTGCCGACATCGCCGGCGACGCGCGGATGGTCGCTGTCGTAACCGCGGTGGGTGGCGAGGTCGAAGGCGACCGACAGCCCCTTTTGCCCGCCGGCGAGGTTGCGGCGGTAGAAGGCATTCGACGCTTCGGCGGTCGAAAAGCCCGCATACTGCCGGATCGTCCACGGCCGGCCGGCATACATGGTCGCGCGGACGCCGCGGGTGAATGGCGCGAAACCGGGCAGGCCGGGATCGGTGACAACATCCTCGGCGGTATAGAGCGGCTTGACGTCGATTCCCTCCGGCGTCGGCCAGGTCAGGTCGGCATTCTTGACCTCCTTGGCGGCCATCTTCTGCCAGTCGTCGCGGGTCGGTGTCGTCATGCTCAGGTCTCCCGACGCCCGGAATGCGGCGAAGCCCGGGCGGCGTCAATGCGCCCGGCTGCGGAACGGCGGTGAGTCTCGCGGATTGTTGAGGGGTATCAAGCACAATCCAGGGAATGACCATGGCCGAGAAACCCGAAGTCCTAACAACCACCGAAGCCCGCGGCGGCACCGGCACGCACATCGTCCGCTATGTGCTCATCGCCTCGGTCACGCTGGCGGTGCTCGCCATGCTGTGGACCTATTTCGCCGCGCCGACCGCGACGCAGCAGGGCGCCACGACAGCGCCCGACCCGGTGGCGACCAGCACAGCGTCGTAGCTACTCGGCCGCTTCCAGCGTTTCCGTCCGCCCGGTGTTGCCACCCGCCAGCGCCACCAGCCGGCGCTCCAGCGTCTTCAGCCGGGTCGGATTGTCGATTTTCGCGCCGGTCAGGTCGGTCAGGTAAAATGTGTCCGTCGCACGCTCGCCATAGGTGGCGATATGCGCGCTGTGGATGGTGATGCGGCTCTGGAACAGCGCATTGGTCAGCGAATAGAGCAGCGCCGGCCGGTCGGCGGCATTGACCTCGAGCACCGTGTAGCGGTTCGACGCCTTGTTATCGAACAGCACATTGGGCTCGACCTTGAACACCTCTGCACGCCGCCGCGCCAGCGGTCGCGCCGCCAGCCGGTCGGCGAGGCGGATCTTGCCGGTCAGCACATCCTCGATGCTGCGCTTCAGCCGCGCCAGCTGCGCGGCTTCGGCAAAGGGCTGGCCGAGCGGGTCGGCAATGACGAAATTGTCGATCGCCTGGCCGTCGCGGGTGGTGTGGATGCGCGCGTCGAGAATATTGGCGCCGCCGAGCGAGATCGCCCCGGCAATGCGGTAGAACAGCCCGGGATGGTCGCCGGCATAGATGCTGACCAGGGTTGTCCCCGATGCCGCATCGGGCACGGCGGTGATCGACAATGGGCAATCCTCGGCATCGGCGCCGGCGATCATCGCGGCGTTGATGGCGAGTGCCTCGGGTGGTTCGGCGACCCAGTAGCTGTCCGGAAACCGCCGCGCATAGCGATCGAAGCGCGCTGCATCCCAGTTGAGCGACGCGGCCAGCCCCGCCTGTTTCGCCGCAATCCGCTCGCTGCGGCCCTTCTGCTTGTGGCCTAGCCGCAGCACTTCCTCGGCCGATTCGTACAGGTCGCGCAGCAACTGGCCCTTCCAGTTGTTCCACACGCCCGGGCCGACGGCGCGGATATCGACGACGGTCAGCACCAGCAGCAGCCGCAGGCGTTCGGGCGAAGCGACGGCTTCGGCATAATCGAGAATGGTCTTGAAGTCCGCCAGGTCGCGCTTGAACGCCGTGTCCGACATCAGCAGATGATAGCGCACCAGCCACGACACGGTTTCGGTCTCGGCGGCCGTCATGCCGAGCCGCGGGCACAGCCGGTTGGCGATTTCGGCGCCGAGTTCGCTGTGGTCGCCGCCGCGTCCCTTGGCGATGTCGTGGAGGAGCACCGCGACATACAGCACGCGCCGCGACGCCAGCTGCTGGATGACGCGTGCCGACAGCGGGTGTTCCTTGGCCAGCACCCCCGATTCGATGCGCGATACCAGCCCGATGGCGCGGATGGTGTGCTCATCGACGGTATAGTGATGGTACATGTCATACTGCATCTGCGCCACGACACGGCCGAAATCGGGAACGAAGCGCCCGAAAACCCCGGCCTCGTTCATCCAGCGCAGCACGCGTTCGGGGTCGTTGCGGCTCGCCAGCACCGCCATGAACAGCTCGTTGGCGCGCTTGTCGCGGCGGATGCGTTCGTCGATCAGCCCGGCATCACGCGCCGCCTGGCGCATGGCGTTGGGGTGGATGTCGAGCTGCTGCGCATCGGCAAGCGCGAACATTTCGAGCAGCCGCACCGGGTCGGCGCGGAAGAAATCGTCGCCCGGCACACCGACCTGGCCGCGGCGCAGGGTAAAACCGTTGAGCTTTGCCGGCCGCCTGGTAAGCGTCGGGATCCAGCTCGCCTTGGCAAAGCTTTCGTCGAGATGCGCGAGGAACAGCCCGGTCAGGTCGCCGACCGTCTTCGCCATCAGGAAATAGTGCCGCATGAAGCGTTCGACGTCCGACATGCCGCCGCGCGTCGCATAGCGCAGCCGCGTCGCCAGTTCGCGCTGAACATCGAAGGTCAGCCGTTCCTCGGCGCGCCCGGCGATATCGTGGAGGTTGATGCGCACCGCCCAGAGGAAACTTTCCGCGCGGCGAAAATGCTTGAGTTCGACCGCCGACAACAGGCCCTTTTCGACGAGTTCGGCGACGGTTTCGACCTGATAGGCATATTTGCCGATCCAGAACAGCGTGTGCAGGTCGCGCAGCCCGCCCTTGCCTTCCTTGAGGTTCGGCTCGACGACATAGCGGCTGTCGCCCATTTTCTTGTGGCGCGCATCGCGTTCCGCCAGCTTTTCCGCCGTGAACGCGCGGGCCGTGCCGGCGACGACCTCGCGGCGAAAACGTAGCGCGGCTTCGTCGTACAGCGGCTGGTCACCCCAGACGAAGCGCGATTCGAGCAGCGCGGTGCGGATCGTGATATCGGCCTTGGCCATGCGCACCATGTCGTCGAGCGAGCGGGTGGCGTGGCCGACCTTCAGCCCCAGATCCCAAAGCAGGTAGAGCATCGTTTCGATGACCTGTTCACCCCAGCCGGTCTGTTTCCAGGGGGTCAGGAACAACAG
>JANOCM010000124.1:0-1716 GCA_031412175.1 Alphaproteobacteria bacterium | reverse complement strand
CTGGTACGGCGAGCCCGGTACGTTGGTGCAGGGATCGTCGATCGGCGCGTCGGACCGCGAGGCGGCGCCGAACAGCTCGCCGATGGCGGGGGCGCGGAAGCCCGTCGCGTACGAACCGCGCAGCAGCAGGTCGTCGAACGGCTTCCACTGGCCGCTGCCGGTGTAGGTGGTGTTGCTGCCGCTGGTCGAATAATTGACGTGGCGGACGGCGCCATCGACTTCGAGCAGCTTGAAGAAGGGCACGTCCTTCAGGATTGGGATGCGGATTTCGCCATAGACTTCGTCGGAATTGAAGCCACCGCGCGACGGCTGCGCCGGGATGTCGGAGCCGAGGCCGGCGGTGATGATCGGATCGGGATCGAAGCTGCCGCGCTGGACGCGGTGTTCATAGCCGACGGCGAAGCCGACCGGGCCGCCGGGCAGGTCGAACAATTCCCCGCTGAGGTTGGCGGTATAGTCGTTGAGGGTCTGGCTGCTGCGGCTGCGCTCGTCGAAACCGACGAAGGCGAGCATGGCGGGGGTCACCGAGCCCTGGCCGCCGAAGATGTTGAAGGGCACGCATTCGCCGGTGCAGCTGGCGACCGGGCCGAGCGCCTGCGCCAGCTTCTGGGCGTTGACGTTGCCGGTGAACAGCTGGCGGGCATTGTTGTAGCCAAGGACGGCGTTGACATCCCAATACCATTTCCGCGTCCCGACATCGAACGAACCGTCGAGCCCGGCGGTCACCGACATGGTGTCGACCTGCTGGGTGTAGGTGCGCTGCCCGGCCTCGATCAGGCGGCGGCGCACGGTCGAATAGTTCGCCGGTGCCTCGCCGGGCTTGCCCGCCGACAGGGTCACGCCGAACGGATTGAACGGGTTGGTGGCATCGATCGAAATGATGTCGAGCAAATTGCCGTTGCCCGCATCCGGCCCGACGAACAGCGGCAGGAACGCCGCCTGGTTCTGCGAGTTGCGGCGGTTCCACAGCGCCTTGACGCGCAGGTTGATGGTGTCGGTCAGTTCCTGCTTGGCGCTGATCCAGGCGCCGTAGCGCTCGGACGGGGTGAGGAAATAGTTGAACGGCGCGAAGTTGAACCGGTCATTGGCGGTCAGCAGCTTGAAATCGCTGTTGGGACCGGTCGGGTTCGCCGGGTCGAAGCGCGGCCGTCCGGCGACCGGCGCCTTCAGGGTCAGGTTGGGCCCGCCGAGCACCGCGAAAAAGCCGTTCAGCGTGGCGCTCGAGCAGCCGCCTACGGGATCGGCGCAGCTGGTCTGGCCGGGGTTGGGGAACCGCGAGGTGTCGCGGTCGGCGGTGCGGACTTCGTCCTGCTTCACATAGCTGCCGCCGAACACGATGCTCGTCGTCGGGCCCTGGACGCCATAGCTCGCCTGATAATCCTGGGTGTGGCCGTCGCCCTGCCGGAAGGTGCCGAACTGCGCCGAAACCTGCAGGCCCTTCTGTTGCTGGCGCGTGATGATGTTGACGACGCCCGAAATGGCGTCGGAGCCATAGAGCGGCGACTGGCCCGACTGCAGCACCTCGATGCGTTCGATCATGTTGGCGGGAATGGTATTGAGGTCGACGTTGGCCGGGATACCGCTGGCCGAGGAGCCGTTGACGAAGCGCAGGCCGTCGACGAGCACCAGCGTGCGCTTCGAGCCGAGGTAGCGCAGGTTGATTTCGGCCGAACCGGCGCCGACACCGCCGCCATCGGGCGGGTTGCCGATGTTGCC
>JANOCM010000123.1:0-1850 GCA_031412175.1 Alphaproteobacteria bacterium | reverse complement strand
GATTATCGACGCCGGTTTCGTGCATCGGGATGAAATTATGGGTGATGAACCGCCCCGGCGCATGGCTACGCAACACAGCGACCATCGCGTCATGGAACTGCACCACCATGTCCGAGGCATAGCGCCGCCACGCCATGCGATGCGCCGGGCTGGTTTCGGTGACCGCGCCGACCGGCAGCTCTACGCGATCGAAGTCGCGATATTCCATCGACCAGAAGACATTGCCCCACGCCGTGTTGAGCGCGGCGATATCGGCATATTGCCCGCGCAGCCATTCCCGAAACCCGTCACGCGCCGCCGGCGAAGCGCTGAGCGCCGTGTCGTGGCAGCAGAGTTCATTGTCGGTCTGCCAGCCGACGACATGGGGATTTTCGCCATAGCGCGCTGCCACCGCCGTGCTGATCCGCATCGCTTCGGCAAACCAGCGGGCACTCGAAAAATCCGTATGCCGCCGCGAGCCGAAACCGCGTGTGCGGCCCGTTGCCGGATCGACAGGCAATATCTCGGGATGCGCATCGATCAGCCATTTCGGCGGCGTCGCGGTGGGCGTGGACATCACCACCTTCAGACCGGCGGCCCCAAGCGTTGCAACCGCACGGTCAAGCCAGCCCCAGTCGAACACCCCGGCTTCGGGCTCGATCCGGCCCCACGCGAATTCGGCGATCCGCACATACGCCAGCCCCAGCGCGCGCATCCGCCGGGCATCCTCCGCCCACCAGCTTTCGGGCCAATGTTCGGGATAATAGCAGACGCCGAGCATCGCGGGGATTTCCAAACCTGGGGGAACGCCATAGGCCTTGTGCCCGATGCCGCCCGCCGCTGCCAATCCACCGCTTTTCGTCCGCCTCGATGGCGAGCGTGTGACACTGGTCATCGGGCTGGGCACCGGCGTCCCGGTGGCGCTCTACTGGGGCCCACGGCTGGCGGACGGGATCGACCTCGAACAACTGCAGGCGCTGGCGGCACGCGCCGAAGCCCCCGCCTCGCCCGCCGACCCGCCGCCGATCGCGCTGACCCCGATGCTCGGCCAGGGCGGCACCGGCGCGCCCGGGCTGGCGGCGCACCGCGACGGGCAGGGCTGGGCGGCGTTGGCACTGGTGGACAGCGTCGAGGCGACCCCCGGCCGCGCGGTCATCACCAGCCGCGACCCCGCCCATGGCATCACGCTCGTCCACGACCTGCGCATCATCGGCGACGTGCTGGTCGCCACCACGACCCTCACCAACAGCGGCGCCACCCCGCTCACCGTAGATGGCCTCGCCGCCCCCGTCCTGCCGCTGCCGCCGCAGGCCACCCGCCTGATCACCTTCGAAGGCCGCTGGGCTGCCGAATTCCAGACCCGCGCGATCGACCGCTTCCCCGGCAGCTATGTCCGCGAAAACCGCCGCGGCCGCACCAGCCACGACAATTTTCCCGGCCTGATCGCCACCGAAGCCAGCACCAGCGGATCGCACGGCCTTGCCTGGGGCTGGCACCTCGGCTGGAGCGGCAACCACCGGCTTGTGGTCGAAACCCTGTCCGATGGCCGGGCATCGGTGGCGATGGCCGAATTGCTGCTGCCCGGCGAGGTTCGGCTGGCCGCCGGCGAAAATCTGTATTCTCCCGCGCTCTACGCCAGCGTCTCGGAATTCGGCCTTTCCGGCCTGTCGCAGGCGTTTCACGCTCATATCAGGTCACGCCCGCAGCACGCCCGCCTCACCGCCAAACCGCGCCCGGTTCATTACAACAGCTGGGAGGCGGTCTATTTCGACCATGATCCCGCCGTCCTCACCGACCTTGCCAGCCGCGCCGCCGCGGTCGGCGCCGAACGCTTCGTCCTCGACGATGGCTGGTTCAAGGGCCGCCGCAGC
>JANOCM010000122.1:0-16273 GCA_031412175.1 Alphaproteobacteria bacterium | reverse complement strand
ACCCGCGCCGAGCACGAGGTTGCCGAAGGTCAGCGTACCCGGCCCGACGACGCCCGGCGACAGGATCCCACCATCGGCCACGGTCACGGTATTGGCCGCAGCCACCGTGCCGCCACCGCTGAGCGTCGCACCCGACGCGACCGTGACATCGCTGGTCAGCGCGCCATCGAGTTGCAGCGTGCCGGCGTTGACGGCGGTGGCACCGGTATAGGTCTTGGCGCCCGTGAGAATCAGGGTCCCGGCGCCGGCCTTGGTTACCGAGCCGGCCGTGTTGAAGTTGCGGATCAGGCCCGTGTAGGTCACATCGAAGCCGTTGGTATCGATGGTGAACTGGTTGGCAGCGCGGATTTCGTTCGCGACGTTCAAGCCGGCCACATTGGCGGTCAGGCCCGACGGGCCGGGGCCGTTGATGAAGATCGTGTTGCCGGCGCCGCCAAGCGCGCCATTCGCGCCGAGGCCGATCAGGCCATTGTTGACATTGATGCTGCCAACAAAGCTGTTGGCCTGGTTGAGCAACACGGTGCCCCCACCGCCGCTGAACAACAGCCGGCCGACGCCGCTGATGGTGCCGTCGATGGTAAGCGTATTGCCGACATCCGGCGCGCGGAAGTTGATGCCGCGGTCCGGCGATACAAAGCTCATCACGATGTTGTTGGCGATCGTGACATTCGGGCCGCCGGCAAATGCCGAGGCTGCCGCGGTAATCGACGACGTCGCGGTGGATGCGGTGATCGTACCGGTGCCCAGCGCCGATGGGCCACCGATGATCAGGCCGCTGGCATTCAGAATCGTGCCGCCGGAATAGGAATTGACCCCGGCAAGCGTCGCGGTGCCGCCGGTAAGATCGAGCGCGCCAGCGCCCGAGACCACGCCGCTCAGCGTGAAGGGCAGCCCGCTTAGCGTCAGATTCGCGGCCAGATTGATCGCGTTGGCCAGCGTCAGGTTCGAACCGACACTGCGCAGCACAGCCGCGCCGGTGACATCGATCGCGCCGGTGCCAAACGCCCCGCCATTGCCGAAAGCCAGGCCGCCGGCAGCAAGCTCGGTACCGCCGGTATAGTTGCTGGCGCGGTTGAAGCGCTGCGTGCCCGTACCGGTCTTGACGACGCGAATTGCATCGCCCGCACCCGTATTGCCGCCGATGTTGCCGGAGAACGCCCGGTCAACATTGGTAGCGATGGTCAACGTCGCCAGCGCACCGGAATTGCGGATGCCGCCATTGGCGCCCGTACCGATCAGGCCGTTGATCGCCTGGCTGAAGCCGCCCATCTGGAGCACGCCGGTGGCAACGGTGTTGAGCAGCGAATTTGCCGAGGTGACGTTGGCGGCGCCGGCGATCAGGGAACCGCTTGAAATCGTCGTTTCACCGAAAAAAGTGTTCTGGCCCGATCCGGTCAGCGTCAGGGAATTGGCGCCGAGCTTGTTGAGCGAGAACGCGCCGAGCGAATCGGTCAGCGCGCCACCGTAGACGACACCGCCGGCGCCGGGCGTGAGCCGCAGCACGCCGTTCGTAACTTCGGTAAAACCAGTCAGATTGGTGCGATTGACCGTCGCCCCGCCCAGATCGAGCACCTGCGCCGACGCTGGCGCCAGCGCCGTTCCGGCGAGCATCAGCCCGGTCAGCGAGACGGTGAGACGAAGCGTCCGCGACAGCGCGGTGGAAGCCATCGAGGACCGACGACCAGACGTACCAATCAGCATACTGCACCCCAAGCTTGTGCGTCATCCCTGTTAACGCCCTGTCAGTAATAGTCCAAATCACTCGAAACGCAAGCCAAAGCGAGTGTTTTTTGCGCTCGTTGGGGTTGTTACGTAACGACCGTGTCAACTTGCGAATCGGGGTGGGCAGCGCTGGCAAACGGCAAGGCCGACAATTGCTGCTCGATCGCCGCCAGTCGCGGGAATGCCGACAGATCGGTGGCGACGCGGCGCGCATTGGAAAGCTGCGGCACCAGGCAGAGGTCGGCCAAGGTCACGCTGTCACCATACAAAAAGCGGCCGCCGCAATCGGCAGCAAACTGCTCCAATACGGCGAGCCCGCAGGTGATCCAGTGGCGCGCCCAGGCGTCGATTGCCCCCTGGTCATGGCCAAGCGGCGCCTTCAGATAGCGCAGCACCCGCAAGTTGTTGACCGGGTGGATGTCGCAGGCGATGACCAGCGCCGCGGAACGGACGCGGGCGCGTGCCAGCGGATCGCGCGGAAGCAGCGGAGGGTCTGTCACGGTTTCGTCAAGATATTCGATGATGGCGAGGCTCTGGCTCAGCACATCGCCGCCGATGGCCAATGCCGGCACCAGCCCTTGCGGGTTCAAAGCCCGAAAATCGGCACCCGATTGCGCCCCATGAACGAGGTTGATCGGCACGCTATCGTACCCGATGCCCTTGTATGCCAGCGCCAACCGCACCCGATAGGCAGCCGACGATCGCCAGTAACCGTATAGGATTGGTCGCTGGCCTTGGCTCATCGCCTTACCGATCGTCCTGCCTTGTCGGAATTGCGCCGCGGCGCGCCTTCGAACGGGTTCTTGCCGCCGCGAAAGCTCAGCCGGATGGGCACGCCTTCGAAATCGAGGTCGTCGCGCAGACTGTTGACGAGGTAGCGGCCATAGCTGGCCGGCAGATCCTCGGTGCGATTGCCGAAGATGATGAAGGTCGGCGGCCGCGCCGCGACCTGGGTGACATAGCGCAGCTTGATCCGCGTGCCCCCCGCCGCCGGCGGCGGGTTGCGATCGAGCGCCGATTCGAACCAGCGGTTCAATGCCGCCGTCGAGACCCGGCGTGACCATTTCGCGCGCGCCTCCGTCACCGCCTTCATCAACAGGTCGAGCCCCTTGCCGGTCTGCCCGGAGATCGCCACCAGCGGCACGCCGCGGATCTGCGACAGCCCGTCGTCGAGGGCCTTGCGGACGCCCTGGAACAGCGATGACTGGTCACGCGCCACGTCCCATTTGTTGAGCGCGATGACCAGCCCGCGGCCTTCCGACAGCACCATGTCGGCGATGCGCAGGTCCTGGCTTTCCAGCCCCAATTCCGAATCGAGCAGCAGCACGACGACTTCGGCGAAATCGACCGCCAGCTTGGTATCGGCCGCCGACATGCGCTCCAGCTTGTCGCTGACCTTGGCGCGCTTCCTGAGGCCCGCGGTATCGACCAGCCGCACCGGCATGCCGTGATAATCCCAAGGGATGGCGATCGAATCGCGGGTGATGCCGGCTTCCGGGCCGACGACGAGGCGCGATTCACCGAGCAGCGTGTTGATCAGCGTCGATTTTCCGGCATTGGGGCGCCCGACGATGGCTAGCTTGAGCGGGCCGGCTTCGACTTCGGTTTCGGTTTCGATCTCGGGCAATTCGAAATCGTCTTCCTCGGCCTTGGCGTCGACATAGGGCAGCAGCGCCTCGAACAGGTCGGCCATGCCCTCGCCGTGTTCGGCGGAAATCTGGATCGGATCGCCGAGCCCCAGCGCATAGCTTTCGGCGACTCCGAGCTCGCCGGCGCGGCCCTCGGCCTTGTTGGCGACAAGGATCAGCGGCGTGCCGCGCTTCCGCAACCAGTCGGCGAAATGCTTGTCGAGCGGGGTGATGCCGGCACGCGCATCGAAGACCAGCAGCGCCACCTCGGCATCGCCGACCGCGGCATCGGTCTGTTGGCGCATGCGGCCGGCGAGCGACGCGGCATCGGCATCCTCGAAACCCGCGGTATCGACGATGGTGAAGGTCAGGTCGTGGAGCTTGGCCAACCCCTCGCGGCGGTCACGCGTCACGCCGGGGGTATCGTCGACGAGCGCCAGCTTGCGGCCGACAAGCCGGTTGAACAGCGTCGATTTGCCGACGTTGGGCCGGCCGACGATGGCCACCCGGGGCAGTCTTTCATGGTTTGACATGCGCGCCCCCTAGCAGAGGACGCCCGCCACCGCCATCAGCGATGGTCCATCGGCTTCGCCGATCAGCGATAGGCGCTCAGCTTGCCATCGTCGGTCAGTACATAGGCCATGTTGCCGGCAACGACCGGCGGCAGATAGGCCGGCGAGGACAGTTTGTAGCGGGTGATCTCCTTGCCGGTGTACGGTGACACCACGACCATCTGCTTGTTCGATCCGGTCAGGTACAGCCGCTCCGAAGCGAGCACCGGCCCCTGCCAGTGGATCGGATTGGTCTTCTTCTTCACATTGCCATAATGCGGCAGGCGCAGCACCCAGCGCACCTTGCCATCCGATCGCTTCAGGCAGACGACTTCGCCTTCCAGCGTCACGATGAAGATGAATTCGCCCGCCACCCAGGGCATCGAAGTGCCGGCGAAATTGCGTTCCCAGACCCGCTGGCCGGTGGCGAGTTCGAGCGCCGCCATGCGCCCGCCATGACCGATGGCATAGACGCGGCCGCGATCGATGACCGGTGACGCGTCGATGTCCGACAGCGCCGCCATCGCGGTCGAGCGCCCGGTGCGGGCCAGTGCATCGGCCCAGACGGTGCGGCCGTTTTCTGCCCGCAAGGCATTGAGCTCGCCGCTCGAAAAGCCGACGACGACGGTATCCTGCGCCACCGCCGGCGCCGCAGCGCCGAGCAGCCCGGCGACTTCGACGGTGCCGGCGACCGTCCACATCGTCTCGCCCTTGTCGGCCGACAGCGCATAGAGCTGGTTGTCCTGGGTCAGCGCATAGACGCGGTTGCCCGCGACGGTCGGCGCCCCGCGCAGCGGCGTGCCAAGCTTTTGCTGCCACAATTGCGTACCGGTGCCGGCATCATAGGCAGCGATGATGCCATAGCCGGTGGTGGCGAAGACCCGGCCATCGCCGGCGCTGACGCCGCCGCCGAACGCGGCGTTTTCGTTCTTCTTCTTTTGCTTCTCGCCGGCGACCAGCGTAATGTGTGCCTGCCAGGCGGTGCGCCCGGTCGCCGCGTCGAACGCCTTCACGTCGCCGGCGGTGTCCATGGTGAACACCTTGCCGCCCATCACCACCGGGCCGGCGTTCAGCCGGCGCTGGCCGGTGCTGCCCTTGCCGATCGACGCGCTCCACGCGGGGGTGATTGTTTCGGGCAGGGTCAACTGCCCGGCCGCCTTGCTGGCAGAACCACCCGGCTGTGCCCAGTCGGCGTTGGTTTCGGCAACCGGCAGAACGACCGCCAGATCGGCGAGTTCGGCCTCGGCCTCGGCGCGGGTTTCGAAATTGAGCACCGGGATGCGTTCACCCAGCGTCGGGGTGCCGCGCTTCTTGCCCGGCTTGAAGACGCCGCAACCCGAAACCGCGAGCGCGGTGACCAGCAACAGCCCGATGGAACGCGTCTTGAAACCGGTGTGCAAGATGTACGCCTTTACTTCGCGAGGCTGGCGGCAGCGTCTGCCGGCGACTGGAGCTGGATCGGATCGACGCCTTCGGCGACCGCCATCTGCGCGGCGCGGCTGCGGAGCGACGGCGGCTGGGTGGCATCGCGTGCGATGGCGGTCAGCAGCGGCTTGGCCTTGTCGGGCGCGCCGGCCTTCAGATGCGCCAGCGCGGTCATTTCGCCGGCGATGCCGAACCAGGCGTTGCCGGGGACCGAAAGGTCTTTCAGCCGTGCAATGACGGTCGCTGGCGGCGTGCTGTCATAGGTCAGCCGCACCGATTTGAGCAGCGCTGCGTCGCGCAAAGGCTGCGGCTGTGTCGTGTCGGCCGCGATGGCATCGAGCAGCTTGACCGCCTTTGCGTTATCGCCACCGCCGATGGCATCGGTCGCCTGCATCATCCGCGCAATGGTGTCATAGCCACGCGGGCCAGCGCTGGCGAGGCGATCGAGCACCGGCCGTGCCGCAGCCCCGTCGCCGACTTCGAGCTTGGTCACCGCCTGGGCGAAATCCTCCCCGGCCACGCCCGCCGCCTTGGCCTGGGCGTCGCGCCACCACAGATAGCCGGCGAGCGCCGCCAGCAGCAGCACGACCGCCGCGATGCCAAGCTTGCCGAAACGCTGCCACAGCGACGCCACCTGGTCGCGGCGCACGCCTTCGTCGACTTCGCGCAGAAAGGCTTCGTCGGTATCGCGCGGGGTCACGGCCAAGGGAGGGGAACTCCAAGCAAGCAAAGGCGCACGGGCGGCGCAGGGGAGCCGTCTGTGCCTGTCCGCGGCTGAATGCCCGATGACACATCATAGATAAAGATGTTTCTCGGATGTGACCGGCCACGGTTCGGCGCGTCGGCATGGATATCCGGCTATTCGGCGTCATTAACCGGGCGTTGAACATGGTTTCGTAACGACTCATCGACTAGGGCGGGTAAATGCCGTCGCTCGGCGGCAGGGATAACGGATGCTGATCGCAAGTTTCACCGATGTGACGCGCGCCGATGCCGCCGCCGCGCGTCATGCGGCGGGGCTGGTGCGCCTTGCCCCCGGCCTGCTGCTGTGGCGCGACCCGGTGCTGTGGCCCGACGTGCCGGCGCCGCTGGCCGGGCTACAGGGCAGCATCGTCGATCGCCGCGGCGCCCGGCTGTTGCCACCGGCGGCCGTGGCGGCGGCGCTGGCGGCAGACGGCGATGCGGCGATGTCTGACTGGGCGCCGGCGTTCCGGCTCGCCTGGATCAGCGGCGACACCCTGTCCGCCGCCGCCGATCATGCCGGGCTGGGGCATTGGTTCACCTGGCACGCGCCCGGCGTCGCCGCGATCGCCGACAGCGCCGTAGCCATCGCCCGCCAGTTCGGCCTCGCCGCCGATGCCATGGCGCTCGGCGGCCTGGCGCTGACCGGCGCGATGGTCGGCCTCGACAGCGCCATCGCCGGCGTGACCAAGCTGGCGGCCGGCCAGATTGCCAGCCTGTCCGAAGGCCGCCTCAGCCTGCGCGCCATGCCGGCGGCGAGCCGGCTCGCCGCGCCCGAAGCGGCGCTTGCCGCCGCCGTCACCCGCTTGCACGCCGCGCATCCGGCGACCGAAATGGAATTGAGCGGCGGCTGGGACAGCCGGCTCGTGCTGGCCGCGCTGCCGGCCGCCGACCGCCCAGCCACAATCGGGTTCACCATCGGCAATCCCGGCGACCCCGATGTCGTCGTCGCCGCCCGCCTCGCCGCCCATGCCGGGATGCGCCACGAAGTTGTCGACCAGAGCGCACTCGCCCGGTTGAGCACCGCCGAATTCGCCGCGGTGTTGGCCAGCGCCGCGGCACGCGATGATTATGCCGGCAACCCGCTCGATCGCGCCGGCGTCAACGTCATCAATGCCGCGCGGCCGCCGGTGGCGCGCTTCAGCGGCCAGAATGGCGAAATCCTGCGCGGGTTCTACTATCCCGGCCAGCCGCTGACGGCCGCGCCCTCGGCAGCATTGGCGGCGCGGGTCATCGGCTGGCGCATCATCTCCAACGATCTCGTCAGCCCGGCGCTGTTCGATCCGGCGTGGTTGGCAGCAACGCGCGCGGCGATAACCGCGCGGCTGACCGATCAATTGCTGGCCGGCGACGCCTGCTGGGGCGATGCGCTCGATCGCGTCTATCTCGAACAGCGGATGCACCGCTGGTACGGGACCGCCGCCTCGGCAACGCTCGGCCGGCGCCCGGTCCTGCTGCCGTTCTTCGACGCCGATGTGCTGGCGCTGGCGCGAACAACGCCAGCGACCGCCAAGGCGGAATCGCGGTTCTTTGCGCGCGAAATGGCGCGGCTCGATCCCGGGCTCGCCGCGATGGCGCTCGATTCGGGGGTCATTCCGGCCGATGTGGCACGCGGCGGCCTTGCCAACCGGCTGGCGCTGGCGCGCATCTTTGCCGGCAAGGCGATGGCCAAGGTCGGTCAACGCCTCGCGGCGCGCGATCGCGCGACCATGGGGTCGGCGACGGCGGGGGCGCTGGCGATCCGCCACGGCCTCAATCGCGGCGTCGATTTGCATCGCCTCGCCACGCTGGGCATTTTTGCCCCGGCGGCGCTGGAGGCCTTTTCCCGCGGTGACGGGAACATGGGCCGGGCGACGCTCGGATTTGTCCTAAACCTCGATCATCTGCTTGCCGTAATTGCTTCTGGAGACCCTGCATGA
This sequence comes from Alphaproteobacteria bacterium, assembly GCA_031412175.1. Taxonomy (GTDB): domain Bacteria; phylum Pseudomonadota; class Alphaproteobacteria; order Sphingomonadales; family Sphingomonadaceae; genus Sandarakinorhabdus. The sequence goes on along the minus strand of JANOCM010000122.1, from coordinate 8,287 downwards.
AATTTTTATCGACCGTTTCGATCGCCCTGTTATTCACCGCCGCGCCCGGCCCCGGCGCGGCAACCCCTTATTATGTCGATTTCGATCGCGGCAATGACCGTGCCGTCGGCACCTCGCCCGCCGCGCCGTGGCAGCACGCCCCCGGCGATCCGGCGGCGACTGACACCGCCGCCGGTGCACGGCTGCGTGGCGGCGACACCGTGTATTTCAAGGGCGGTGTCGCCTATCGCGGCACCATCGTCGCCGGCGCCAGCGGCAGCCCCGGCAGCCCGCTGACCTATGCCGGCACCGGCTATGGTGCCGGCGCTGCGATCTTCGAAGGCGCCGATCCGGTGACGTCGATGGTCCCCTGCCCGTCGTCGACAGCCTGTGGCGGCGCCGCCAACTGGCAGCGCCTCAGCCTCGTCAGCTTCACCCCGCCGGCAACCGGGTTCATCAAGCTTTACGACGACCGGAGCATCCTCGTCGAAGCCCAGACACCGGCATCGACCGACCCGTTCTTTTCCGATGATGTCGGTGAATTTGCCATCTCGCCGCTGTCGGAAAAGGCGATGATCGAATCGGGCCGCCTGCGCGCGCCCGCGCTGGCGCGGCTGCTCGGCGGCGTGCCGCGCGGCACGCTGCAGATCTGGACGTTCGGCAATCTGGTCGTGCGCCGCCCGGTGACCGGCATCGATGGCGACACGCTGCTGTTCGATCCACAAGGGATCACGCTCTATTCCGATCGACCCGGCCGCTATGCGCTGATCGGCCTTGCCAGCGCCATCAACGCACCCGGCCAGTATGTCGTCGCTGGCACCGGCCGCGCCGTCGTCTGGCCACGGCCGGGCGTGCGACTGTGGGTCGGCAACGGCCGCAACGGTTTTGATCTGCGCAACCGCAGCAACATCGTCATCAGCGGCTTCACCTTCCGCCACCAGACCGCCGGCGAACGCACCGCCGGACAGGGCGCTCCGATCGTTCGCGGCGGCACTGCGGCTTCGGGGTTGACGATCACCGGCAACCGGTTCGAAAACTCGGCGCTCTGGAACGGCCAGGGCGTCATCACGCTCAGCGCGATTTCGGATGCCGTGGTCAGCAACAACGTCATTTCGATGATCGAGCGCGGATCCGGCATCCGCGCCGCCGGGCTGAGCCGGCTGAAGCTGACCGGCAACCGCATCGAAAGCGTCGGCCGTACCGGCATCGCGTTTCTGGGGGTCAGCGACAGCGAGATCACCGGCAACGTCATCACCGATCTGCACGGCGTCCATGGCAACGGCATTTCGCTGTATCTCGACAACCGCCGCATCCGGGTCACCGACAATCGCATCGATACCACCAACCGGCCGATGACATTCCACGGCGACAAGAGCCGGCCGATGCCGGGCAACCATGATTTTACCATCGAACGCAACATCTTCATGGCCACCGACAACGCCCAGGCGGCGCTGACAAGCTGGGGCTATGAAACCCGCGGCGTCGGCATCCGCAACAACGTGCTGATCGGCCCCAAGGGCGGCCTGCTGACCAATGTCAGCGACCTGGGGGTGACGATAACCGGCAATTATATGTCGGGGATCATCACCTACAAGGGCGAGGGCCGGGGTTGGACGATCGCCAACAACCGCACCGCATCGCACACGCTGCGGCTGGCCTCGACCGACAATAATGCCGTGCGCAACATGTGCACCGCGGCCGGGGTGCCGCGTGGCCTGACGCTGGGCGGGCTGCCCTGCTAATGCTCTAGCGGTACAGCTGGCTCTCGGTCGGGAAACGTCGTTCACGGACGGCCAGGGCATATTCGGCGGCAGCGCTGTCGATATGCCTGGCCAGTTCGTCGAAGCGCTGCACAAAGCGCGGCACGCGTTCGAACATGCCGAGCATGTCGTCGACGACGAGCACCTGGCCGTCGCATTCGACCGAAGCGCCAATCCCGATGGTCGGGCATTTGACGCTTTCGGTGATGCGCCGGGCGAGCGATTCGACGACGCCTTCGACGACCAGCGTAAAGGCGCCGGCATCGGCAACGGCTTCGGCATCGGCGAGGATGGTCTGCGCCTCCGCGTCGCTGCGGCCGCGCGCGCCATAGCCGCCCAGCGCGTTGACCGCCTGGGGCGTCAGCCCGACATGGCCGACGACCGGGATACCGCGGCGTGACAGGAAGGAGATCGTTTCGGCCATGGCGGTGCCACCCTCGAGCTTGACCGCCGCCGCACCGGTTTCCTTCATTACCCGCGCCGCGCTTTCGAACGCCTGCTGCGGCGAGGCCTCATAGCTGCCGAACGGCATGTCGACGACGACGACCGAATGATACGACCCGCGCACCACAGCGGCGCCATGCGCGATCATCATGTCGAGCGTCACCTTTACCGTGGTGTCGAGGCCATAGATGACCTGGCCCAGCGAATCGCCGACGAGCAGCATGTCGCAATGCTTGTCGAGCAACTGTGCCATGCGGGCCGTATAGGCGGTCAGCATGACGATCGGCTCGGCGCGTTTGCGCTTGGCGATGGCGGGCACGGTCAGCCGCCGCACCGGTTCGGGCACCGGATGGGCGCGGCTGGTGGCGGTATCGAGGGTAAAGGTCGTCGACATGGGCGTTTTCCTGCGCCGAACCGGCAGGAAGGGCAAGCGTCAGGCAGCGCCCATCGCCATGATCACCGCCCATTCGTCATCGGTCACCGGCGCCACCGACAGCCGAAACTGGCGGAACATCGCCATGCCCGCCAGCCGCGGCTCGGCCTTCATCGCGGCCAGCGTGACGGGCGTCTTCAGCGGGCGGACCGGCGCGACGGTGACCGCCGGGAACCGGCCCTTGGGGTCGCTCGGGTCGATGAAGTGTTCACCGGCGACGCGGGCAACGCCGACCACCGCCAGCCCTTCGTTGCTGTGGTAGAACGCCAGATCCTCGCCGATCTTCATCGACCGCAGGTAGATGGCGGCCTGGTTGTTGCGGACGCCGTCCCACGTCGTCGAACCATCGCGCACCAGCATGTCCCAGCTGTACTTGAACGGTTCGGATTTGATCAGCCAGTGCATGCGCGCTCCCTCGTGTCGCCGCCGCTTTTGTGCGGAAGCGGCGCTTCAGGCAATGCAATATCAGCCCAGCGCCCGCCAGCCGACATAGGCCGCCGTCGCCAGCACCATTACCGCGAAACCACGCCGCGCCAGATCGGCGCGCCTGGCCAGCACGCGACCGACAGGAATGGCCAGCACGGCGCCGACCAGGCCGCCGGCGACCAGTGCCGCAAAGACACGCCAGTCAACCAGCCCCGACAGCGCATAGCTGGCGCTGGTCGCGGCGCCGAACAGCACCACCGATACCAGCGACGAGGCCGCCGCATTGGCCAATGTCATCCCGGTCGCAGCCATCAAGCCAGGCACGATCAGAAAGCCGCCTCCGATGCCGAAAAACCCCGCCGCGAGGCCGGTGGCGAGCCCCAGCGGTGCCAGCCTGAGCGCCTTGCCGGTATCGATATGCACGTCGGGATCACCGATCGCACGCTTCGGCAGCAGCATCGATGCCCCCACCAACGCCATCGCCAGCGCGAACCAGCCGAGCAGTGCGCTGCCGTCGACCTGCTTGGCGACATGCGCACCGAACAGCGAACCGGCCAGCCCGGCCAGCCCGAACACCGCCGCGCACGGCCATTTCACCCGCCCGGCGCGCGCCTGCACCGCCAGCCCGGCGGCCGCATTGACCGCCACCGCCGCCGCCGAGGTGCCGATGGCGACATGCGGATCGCGCACGCCGACGGCGTAAAGCAGCAGCGGCGTCGCCAGCACCGAGCCGCCGCCGCCGAACACCGACAACAGCAACCCGATCAGCGCCCCGCCGGCCACCGCGGCGGGATAAGACAGGCCAGCCATGGCTCAGGCCGCCGCCCGCCGGTTCCACGGCAGCAGCGCCAGCACCTTGGCCAGGCCGCAAAATCCGGTGACGCCGGCCAAGGCGAGGCCCGCGCCGACGAACGCCGCCACCCCGAACCAGCCCGGCGCCACGAACAGGCCCATCACGACGCCGAGCAGCACCAGCGACCCGGCAACGATCTGCACCTGGCGCATCATCTCCAGCGGGGCCTTGGCATTGGTCGCCACCGGCAATCCGGCCGCCGCCCAGGCATCGACACCGCCGGTGAGCACCTGCGCCGGTCCGGTAACGGCGGCCGCCAGCAGCGCTGCGTTGGCGCCGGTGCGCATGCCGGTCTTGCAGGTAAAGATCACCGCGGTGCCGGGCATGGCCGGGATCGCCGCTGCGCCGAACGCCGAAAGCGGCCGGGAGATGGCGCCCGGCACATGGCGGCGGGCGAATTCATCGGCCTCGCGGATGTCGATCAGCATGGCGTGGCCATGATCGATCAGATCGGCAGCGGCGGCCGGGGCAATGGGGTCGAGACGGCTGGTCATGATGCGCTGTCCTCTGGGCAAAAGATCGCTGCCAGGGTTTCGATCACCCTGGCCGCCGAGGGGTCGCCGATCCGGTAGTGGATGGTCTGGCCCTCGCGCCGGGTCGCCACCAGCCCGTCGCCGCGCAGCACCGCGAGATGCTGCGACAGCGCCGATTGCGATAGGCCGACAACCGCCTGCAGGTCACCGACGGAGCGTTCGCCGCCGGTCAGCTGGCACAGGATCATCAGCCGGCGTTCGTTGGCCAGCGCCTTCAGCAACCGCGCGGCGGCACTGGCGCTGGCTTCGAACCGGGCAAGATCAAAGGTGGCGAGATCGATCATGGCGCCAATATATTCATTGATTCTAATTTAGCAAGTGCTAATATGATGACCAGCCAAGGAGGCCTTCCGATGCCCGCCATCACCCCGACCGTGCAGACATTCTTCGACCCTGCCACCTTCACCGCCACCCATCTGGTCAGCGATCCGGCGACTGGCACGGCGGCGATCATCGACCCGGTGCTCGATTTCGATCCGAAGTCCGGCAGGCTGGCCACCGCGTCCGCCGATGCAGTGCTGGCGGCGGTCGCGACGGCAGGCCTCACCCTCGCCTATGTGCTCGAAACCCATGCCCACGCCGATCACCTGTCGGCGGGCGATCACATTCGCCGCAAGACCGGCGCCCGTCTGGTCATCGGCGCGCATATCACCGAAGTGCAAAAGGCCTTTATCCCGGTGGTCGAGGCCGCTGACGTGGCCGCCGACGGCAGCGCCTTCGACGTGTTGCTCGCCGAAGGCGAGACGCTGGCACTCGGCGACCTGGTGATTTCGGTGCTGCATACCCCCGGCCACACCCCGGCGTGCGTTACCTACCGCATCGGCGATGCCGCCTTTGTCGGCGATACGCTGTTCATGCCCGATTATGGCACGGCACGGGCGGATTTCCCCGGCGGCGACGCCGCGACGCTGTATCGATCGATTGCGAAGATCCTCGCGCTGCCCGCCGACACGCGCATCTTAGTCGGCCACGATTATTTGCCCGCCGGCCGCAGCGACTATCGCTGGCAGACCAGCGTCGCCGCGGAGTGCGCCGGCAACATCCATGTCCATGCCGGTATCGCCGAGGGGGATTTCGTGGCGATGCGCGAGGCCCGCGATGCGACGCTGGCGGCACCGACGCTGCTGCTGCCGGCGCTGCAGGTCAATATCCGCGGTGGCGCGCTGCCGCCGCCTTCACCCGGCGGCCATGTCTTCCTCAGGCTGCCGGTGACGATGGCCTGACGCCGCCTCCCGACCGGGAGGCGGCGCACAAGTCAGCCGAACAATTTGGCGGCAGTCTTGGCCACCAATTCGCCCTGGTGGCGGGCGCCGTCGAGTTCGATCGTGCTCGGCTGGCGTTCACCCTTGCCGCCGGCGATCGTCGTCGCGCCATAGGGGGCACCGCCGACGATCTCGTCGAGCGTCATCTGGCCCTGATGGCTGTACGGCAGGCCGATGATGACCATGCCGAAATGCAGCAGGTTGGTGATGATCGAGAACAACGTCGTTTCGTTGCCGCCGTGCTGCGACGCCGACGACGTGAACGCCGCGCCGACCTTGCCGTTGAGCGCGCCGGTTGCCCACAGGCCGCCGGCCTGGTCGAGGAATGCTGCCAGCTGCGACGGCATGCGGCCGAAGCGCGTCGGCGCGCCGATGATGATGGCGTCATAATTCGCCAGTTCGGCGACGGTCGCGACGGGAGCGTCCTGCTCTGTCTTGAAATAATTCGCCTTGGCAATGTCGGCCGGCACGGTTTCGGGAACGCGCTTGATATCGACCGTGGCGCCGGCGGCGCGAGCACCTTCGGCCACCGCGTTCGCCATCGTCTCGATATGGCCATAGCTTGAATAATAGAGCACCAGAACCTTGGGCATCGCAAATCTCCTGCTGGGCCGGTGGAAATCCGGCGGTGCAGATGCTTCTATGTCTGGTCAGAAAATAGAAAAATCCGTATAATATCGAAACATTCATTCGGATAATTCGAACAATGCGCCGTCTGCCCGATCCCGGCACCCCGAGTTTCGACCAGCTTCGCGTGCTTGTCGCGGTGGTCGAAGCCGGCTCGCTCGCCGCCGCCGGGCGCCAGCTCGGGCGTGCCACGTCGGCGATCAGCTATGCCATCGACAATCTCGAGGGCCAGCTCGGCGTGCCGCTGTTCGAACGCCGCGCCACCCGCCGCCTGCAGTTGACCGAGGCCGGTGAGGTCGTGCTCGCCGAAGCGCGCACCCTGGCGCGCGGCATCGATGACCTGCGTGCCCGGGTGAAAGGGCTGATCGAGGGGCTGGAAGCCGAAATCGCGATCGCCGTCGATGTCATGCTGCCCACCGAACGCCTCGTCGCGGCGCTAACCGCGTTCCAGGCCGCCTATCCGACGGTGGCGGTGCGGCTGCATGTCGAGGCGCTAGGTGCGGTGACGCAGCTGGTGCAGGACGATATCGCGACGCTCGGTGTGTCGGGGCCGCTGCACACCATTACCGAAGGCATGCAACGCCACGCCCTGCCCGGCGTGGAGATGATCCCGGTCGCCGCCCCCGGCCACCCGCTGACCGCGCCGGACCAGCCCGCCGGCGCGGCGCGCGATCACCTGCAACTTGTGCTGACCGACCGGTCACCGCTGACCGCGGGGCGCGATTTCAGCGTGCTGGCGCTGCGTTCGTGGCGGCTGGCCGACCTTGGCGCCAAGCACGCGCTGCTGCGCGCCGGCGCCGGCTGGGGCAACATGCCCGAACCGATGGTGCGCGAGGACCTCGCTAACGGCCGGCTGGTGCGGCTGGACCTGCCCGAATGGCCGGGCGTGCTCTATCCCTTCGAGATCATTCACAAATCGCACAGCCCGCCGGGGCCGGCCGGGCGCTGGCTGATGGCGGCGCTGGCGAGGGGTTAGGCCTTATCGAACATTGCTGCATAGATCTCCGGCTTGAACCCTGCGAGCAGCACGCCATCCCCTTCAGCGATCGGCCGCTTGATCATGGAAGGTTGCGCCAGCATCAGCGCGACGGCCTTGTCGGCGTCGATGCCTGTCTTGTCGGCATCGGGCAGGCCGCGAAACGTCGTGCCGGCGCGGTTGAGCACGGTTTCCCACTCCAGCGCCGCGACCCAGGCGCGCAATTTGGCAGCATCGGCGCCCAGCGCCTTGTAGTCATGGAACCGGTAGGCCACGCCATTGGCATCGAGCCAGATACGCGCCTTCTTCACCGTGTCGCAGTTCTTGATGCCGTAGAGTGTGATGGTCATTGCCCCCGGATGGCGCAAGCACGGCGCCGGTTCAATAGGGCGGCGGCATTTCGGCGCGCTGGCGCCTCCCCGCTGCGGCCCACCATTCGAGATCGGCGGCAAAGCGCGGGAACGCCTTGGCCAGGGCGGCACCGCCTTCGCCGTCCGGTGTGGCATCCGTTGTCAGCGCGCTGCCGATGCCACCCACCGTCAGCGTGCTCGAAATCACCACCATGCCCATTTCGGACAGCGGCGCGTGCCACGCACTGCTCGCCCGTGCCCCGCCGAGCCGGCCGGCGGAGTAACTGGCGATCGCCGCCGGCCGCCAGAACCATTCTTCGAGGAAATGATCGGTCAAATTCTTCAGTCCCGGCTGCATTCCCCAATTGTATTCGCCGGTAACGAACACGAACGCGTCGGCAGCGCGGATCTTTGTTGCCAGTTCCGCCATCGCCGCCGGGGCGGTTCCAGGCGCATATTCCTTGAACATCCGATCAAGCATCGGCAACCCGACAGCCTTGGCATCGATCAGTTCGACATCATGGCCACGCTGCGCCAGCCCGGCGACGAGAAAGTTGGCGAGCCGTATCCCCATGCGATCGGAGCGATAGGAACCATAGAGGACGAGGATGTTGAGCGGCATGGCGGTTCCCGGTTACGCGCGG
>JANOCM010000121.1:0-4065 GCA_031412175.1 Alphaproteobacteria bacterium | reverse complement strand
CGGCGCTGCTGACGCTGGCATCGAGCGTGCGTTCATGCGCCGCCTGCTCGGGGGTGATCTGCGCCATGGCAGACGTGGACAGCAGCGCGGCGAGCGCGAACGTGCGGAATTTCATGGATAGGCCCCGGGGATGGAAGTTGGCGGCATCGTTGCACGGGACGGGCGGCGGCTGGAAGGGGGTTTGTTGGTAATGTCTGTCACGGGGAGCGACCGCTTTCGCCCACTTTACGACGTCCGGGACGATGAGTAGCCGTCAAGATCGGCGCAAACACGTTGCAGACATGAAGTTCCGAGCTACTCTACTCCTATGGGCCGCCTCACTGACGAAGAGCGCGAAATCAGAAGCAGCCGAGGTATGGGTCCTCGGAGGTGGTGGCCGTTCCCGGCCCTTGTTGTTGCAATTGGTGTCGCCTCAACCCGCGTGTCGGAACTGGAGCGATGCACGGGACTATCCTTGCAGGGCGGTGGAAGAGCAGGCGCGGCAGTCCGAGCAGCCCTTGCATATCCTTGCAGCCCCTATTTGCTAAGTGACTCGGTGCCGAACTGGCTGGTGTTTGCTGCCATGTGGTTGCCCATTCCATTTGCAATTATGACTTGGCGATGGTCACAGCGCCATCGTGCTTATTGGGATACGATCCGCCAGCGGGAGAAAGTTCACCGAGCTGAGAAGCGCGCGCAAAGGGCTCTCGCGAGGCAAACTTCGAAGGAACCTTAGCCAGCGCTCGTCCGATGGTCGCGTCCCGCCTTCTTGCCGTTCCCGCGCGGATGGTGACGTCCCGAGCGGCGATGACAGCTACCGCCCACTAGCGGATATAGGAAAAATGGGGCATCCTGTCGTGATGAACGCGGATTGGCTCCTAAAGACTGTCTTCAGGCATCTAGCTTTGCAGTTTGTCGCGCTTCTGGGTGCCTTGGGGTATGTGTTTCTCAGCAACTCCTTGCCCCACACTGGACGACAGGCGTTAGCTGGATTGCTTTTGCTGACGATGCTTGCCTTGCTCATCTACCGGCTTGTCTGCGTTCTGCGAGACCCGGTTGGTTCGGTCCGTTGGCGGTCTGACGACTGATTGGCCGCCCTAGGCGAGAGCGGGCGGTCAATGACCGATAGCGCCCAATTGCCGACATTTGAGCACACTGGAATAAACACCAAAAGCGGCCGCTCAGGCCTGCCCAACGATATTCAGTATCTCGTGGTAACGACCTTCACCGATTCCCACTCGCTGCTCCAAAGCCAACCGGCTTTCATCGTCTGGTTTTAGGTAGAGGGACGGACGCTTCGACGGATCGCGGAATTGAATAACGACCTCTGTGCCCAACGATGCCGCATAGCCGGGTAAGGCGTTGGCGAGTTTTCCTAAATGGGTTGGCTCCGAGTTCCCGTCCTCGTCATAGAGTTCGAGATAGCGCTCGAATGTCGGCCAATCGACCTCTGCCCAAGCGCCCCAACCAAAATTGCCCGACGTTTCGGTGAAAGGCACTTCGAGCACGCAACGGATGAAGCTGCGTTCGTCGAACTGACAGAGATCGGTATTGAATCGAGCTTTTTCGCTCCGCTCGGCTTCGGGTATCGCCCATACTTCGTCGGGGAGCTTGTAGGCCCAGTCGCTTACGAGCCCAACGTGCTCCTGCCCGCAGACCGAGCAAACGAAAGTGTCGCTCAAAGTGTTGCTCCCAACGTCCATCTTGGTGATAGCGCTTCGTCCGCTTTGGTCCAAAGGGATCTTGAAGCTGTATTTCCGCTTCCCACCAATCTCGGTCGTTACCGCCTGCGCGTTCAGGGCCTAGCCGAGCCGGGCGATCAGCGCCGTCGCTGCGGCCGGATTGCGAACCTTGGCGCCGGCGATGAAAAATACATAAGCATCGCCGCTGGCCGCCCAGCCGCGCGCCGCCTTCGCCCAGCCGTCGAGGGCCTTGCCATCATAACCCGTCGGGCGATCCTCGGTGGTGCGTTGCAGCCGGGCATAGCGGAAATCGGCGGTGTCGGCGTCGATGCAGGGGAATTCGTCGGCATCGGCGAACACGATCGCGGCGTTGGCGGCCTTGGCGAGCGCGTAAAACGCCGGGTCGCGGAAGCTTTCGTGGCGCGGCTCGAGCGCGTGCTGCAGCGGCACGCCGTCTTGTTTCGTCGGCAGCAGCTTGACGAACGCGGCGATATCCTCGGGGTCGAAGGTCTTGGTGGCCGCGAACTGCCACAATATGGGCCCGAGCCTGTCGCCCAATTCGGTGAAGCCCTGCTCCAGGAACTTGCCGATCGATTCTTCGCCTTCGGCGAGTTTCTTGCGCGCCACCGCATAGCGCGACGCCTTCAGGCTGAACTTGAAGCCGTCGGGCACCGCCTTGGCCCATTTGGCGAAGGTCGCGTGCTTTTGCCGGCTGTAGAAGGTCGAATTGACCTCGATGGCGGTCAGCTGCCGCGCCGCATAGTCGAGCTGCCGGGTTTTAGGCAGGTCGGCGGGGTAGAAACTTCCCTGCCAGGGATCGAAATCCCAGCCGCCGATACCGACGCGGATTTTGCCTGCTGCCATGGCGCTGGTTTAGCGCCGGTGGCCGCCGGATAAAAGCACTGTCACCCCCGCGCAGGCGGCGCTCCATCGCCTGACTGTGCCGTTGGCGTCGACGTTCGGGCGATGGATCCCCGCCTGCGCGGGGATGACGATTGGCTCTCCCGGAAATCGAGTCCGGAGCGGTTGGCGGCGCCGGTTGCAACCGCTATCGCTGTCCCGATGACCGAAAACCGCTCCGGACCGCTCGATGACCTGCTGATCGTCGATCTGTCGCGAGTGCTCGCCGGGCCCTATGCGACGATGGTGCTTGCCGATCTGGGCGCGCGGGTGGTCAAGGTCGAACGGCCGGGGCTGGGCGACGACAGCCGCCACATCGGACCCTTCAAAGGCGACCAGAGCGCCTATTTCGCCAGCATCAACCGCGGCAAGCAATCGATCGCGCTCGATCTGAAGGACGCCGGCGACCGCGAGATCTTCGAGGCGCTGGTCGCCCGCGCCGATGTCCTCGTCGAAAACTACCGCCCCGGGGTGATGGCGAAGCTGGGGCTGGGCTGGGATGTGCTCCACGCGCGCCATCCACGGCTGATCTATGCGGCGGCATCGGGGTTCGGCCAGACGGGGCCCGATGCGCACAAGGCGGCGTACGACATGGTCGTCCAGGCGATGGGCGGCATCATGAGCGTGACCGGCTGGCCGGGCGGCAAGCCGACCCGCGTCGGCACCTCGATCGGCGACATCACCGCCGGGCTGTTCACCGTCGTCGGCATCTTGAGCGCGCTGCACGACCGCGCGCGCAACGGGGTGGGGCAGTTCGTCGACGTGGCGATGCTCGATGGCCAGATCGCCATTCTGGAGAACGCCGTGGCGCGCTATGCGGTCAGCGGCGTCGCGCCGGGGCCATTGGGCGCACGCCACCCGAGCATCACGCCCTTTGCCGCCTATGGGTGCCAGGGCGGGCACATCGTCATCGCGGCGGGCAACGATGCGCTGTTCGGCGCGCTGGCGGCGGCGCTCGAACTGCCGGCGCTGCTCGGGGATGCGCGCTTTGCCAGCAATGCGCTGCGCACCGATCATGCCGAGGCGCTGGCGGACATATTGGAGGCGCGGCTGGCGGGCGCTTCGCCCGAGCATTGGTTGCCGAAACTGGAGGCGGCCGGCGTGCCGTGCGGGCCGCTGCACGATGTCGCGCAGGCGCTGGCGCACCCCCAGGTGCGGGCGCGGAACATGGTCATCGCGACGGCGTTTCCCGATGGCACGCCGCTGCTGGCGGCGGGCAATCCGGTCAAGCTGTCGGGCCACGCCGACCCGGCGGTGCGGCCGGGGGCGCCGGGGCTCGATGCCGACCGGGATGTGATCTTGCGGGAGCTGGGGTTGTGATTGTGTGCATCTTCCTCCCCCTTTCAGGGGGGGGGCTGACGGGTGGCGACATGCGCTCCACCCCCACCCGCTCGGCCGCGCCGAGTCGCGTCCCCCGTTAAGGGGGGGGGTAGCCCTGACGCCCCGAGATAACGCGGAGGGGCGAGTGCGAGCGGCTGGGGGGGGGGGTGCCCACCCGGCGGGG
>JANOCM010000120.1:0-17238 GCA_031412175.1 Alphaproteobacteria bacterium | reverse complement strand
CGGTCGCTACACCGAAAAGCTCGACCCGCAGCCGCAGCCCGACGCGGCATTCGGATTGCGCACTTCGAATGCGGCGGCGCCGATCTTTTCGACATAGTCGACCTCGGCGCCGGCGACGAAGGGCAGGCTGTCGGGGTCGATCAGCATCGTGATGCCATCGGTTTCGACGGCGAGATCATCGGGCGCCGCGTTGGCTTCGAGCCCGAACTTGTACTGGAAGCCGGCGCAGCCGCCGCCGTCGACGGCGAGACGCAGCTTCAACCCCGGCTTGCCTTGGCGCGCCGCGATCACGGCAACGCGGGCAGCGGCAGCAGGCATCAGGCGGGGGGCGGTGTCCATGACTGCAATGTAGGCGCTTCGGCGCAGGCTCACAAGGTAAGGGCGGCGGCCCCCCCCGGACCGGCCGCCCTTGCGCCCTCCCCGGCGGCAAAACTCAGCGGAAACTGCGGATCGGTGTCATGCGGGCATTGTCAGCCGACGCTACGACGCGATCGTCTTCGAGGATCGGTCCGAATTCGGCCGGTGCGCTGGCCTGGAGCTGCTGGGCATCGCCTTGCGCCGCAAGCACGAACGCCGAGGCGTCGAGGAACGGCCGGGCGTTGACGGCGCGGCCGTCGATGCGGACTTCATAATGCAAATGGGTGCCGGTCGAGCGGCCGGTGGAGCCCATGCGGCCGATGATCTGGCCCTGGCGGACGCGATCGCCGGGGTGGACGAGGATCGCCGACAAATGGCCATAGCGCGTGTCGATGCCCTTGCCGTGGCTCAATTCGACCAGATTGCCATAGCCATTGGCGCGGCCCGCCTGCAGCACGACGCCATTGGCCGAGGCATAGATCGGTTCGCCCGTCGCGCCGGCCATGTCGACACCGGCGTGCATCGCGCTGTTGCCGTTGAACGGATCGTAGCGGAAGCCAAAGCCCGAGGTGTAGCGATAATCCTTGACCGGCATATAGGCCGGGATCGAACCGACCGCCGCCTGCAGCGTCGCGAGCTTCTTCCAGCTCATGAACAGGTCCTTGAACCGCGGCTCGGCATCGGCGGACACCGGGATATAGGGGCCGCCGACCGCCTGCTGCGGCGAACCACTCCAGTCGCTCGACTGGACAAAGCGCGAAGGATCGAGGCCGAGGCGGCGGATCAGCGCCTGGGTGTCGCGCAGCTTGGCCTCGGCAGCGCCAGTGGCCTTGTCGACAAACGCCAGCTGCTGGCTTTCGAGCGCACGAAACGGTTCGGTCAGCGAGGCGGTGGCCACGACCGGCATCGCGAGTTGGCCCTTGCCGCGCTTGCCCTTGATGGGGGCGACCAGCGTCTGGACGGTGGCGATGCCATCGGCGGCGGCGACCTGGCGCGGCAGCATCTTGGCAAGCTGGCCAAGGTCACGCTTTTGCGTCAGCAGTGCGGCGAGGAATTTCTGGCGGGCCTCGAGCGCTTCGGCGCGGGCTGCGACATCGCCCTTCAGCGCGGCGGTTTCGGATTTCATCGCCTGCAACTGTGTCTGCATCCGGGCCAGTTCGGCCTGCTTTGCCGCCAGCGCGACATCGCCATTGTTGGAAACCATCGCCGAGGTGGCAACGCCGAGCCACCCTGCGACCATCACTGCTGACCCGATTGCCATGACTTGCGCCCGCGTCCCCATCTTGATGGTCAGATCATGACCATTGGCCCGATGCCAGGTGAATTCATGAGCGGGGAGGACACGCGCCGCGCGCTGCGTCAGCCTGTCAAAGGCCGAGTTCAGTTGCGACACGATCCTGAAACCCCCGGTGAAATTGTAAGCTTCGAAATTATCAGCTTCGAAAACACAAGCTTCAATGCGACCCGGCTTTTCACCGGTGGTATTGGTAAACGACATCAACAAACTCTGCGCTGCTGGGGGAACCTCGCCCCCGTTCGCAGGTTCAATCAAACAGGTGCCGGCCACCCCGGCAAGGCGTGCTGCGGCGCGCTTGGGTCAGCCGTTGCGGTGACACGATGAGTTGAGGCCGCGGGCCGGGAAATTAACCATTTCGTTACAACCCTGACGAGCTAAGCGCGTTTTTTGCGGCGCGAATCGGCAGTGCCGGTGCCGATTCCGACGATTTGGTTAATCGGGGATTCAGCGAGCCAGTCTGCTTGCCGCCGATTTAGTTCAAAGCTTGGGCTGCAGCCAGCACCTCGGCCGCGTGCCCCGCCACTTTCACCTTGTGCCAAGCCTGCGCAATCACGCCGTCGCGGCCGATGAGGAAAGTGGCGCGCTCGATCCCCATGTATTTCTTGCCGTACATGCTTTTTTCGACCCAGACGCCATAGGCCTCGGTGACAGCGCCTTCATCGGCACCCAGGCCGACCGTCAGCGCGTGCTTGGCGCGGAACTTGGCATGCGCCGCGACCGAATCGCGCGAGACGCCGACAATGTCAGTATCGGCAGCCGCAAACGCCGCCAACTGCGCCGAAAAATCCTTGCCCTCGGTGGTGCAGCCCGGCGTGTCGTCCTTGGGATAGAAATACAGCACCACCTTGCGGCCCTTGAACGACGCCAGGCTGATCGGCCCGGTATCGCCGGCCAGGGTGAAATCGGGGGCGGCAGTGCCGGGCTGGGGAGCGGTCATCGGGTCAATTCCTCTTGGCTTGCAGGATTTCGCTGTACGCCAGCCTCACTGTCGCCTTGGCCGCGGTCAAGGCTTCGCTGCAGGCGTGAAACGATGCCGCACCAAGGCCGCGTGCCAGCATGGCCTCGACGGCGGGGCTGAAGCCGGCCGGGACATCGGCCCCCGGCGCCACGAGGCGCAGCAGCAGCAGGAAGCGCGTCAACAGGTCGTGCGCCGCCAGCAACCCCGACGGCAATGCGCCCGTTGCCGTCAGCGCCGCAATGGCGGTGACGAGATCGGGCCCGAGTGCGCTGCGGTCGCGCAGCTGGATGAAATGCACGAGGAATTCGAGATCGACGAGCCCGCCGGCCGCCAGCTTGACGTCATACGGCCCCTTGGGCGGCTTCGCAGCGGCGATATCGGCGCGCATCGCCAGCACCGCCTTGCGCAACGTTTCGGCATCGCGTGGCCGGTCGAGCGCGGCGTCGATCGCCGCCTGCGCCGCGGCGCGCGTTGCGGCGCTGCCGCCGATCAGCCGGGCGCGGGTCAGCGCCATATGCTCCCAGCTTTCGGCCTCGGTGACCTGGTAGCGGCCAAAGCTGGCGATCGACAGGGCCAACAACCCCTTGGCACCCCACGGCCGCAGTCGCGTATCGACCTCATAGAGCGCGCCAGCCGCGGTTGGGACCGACAAGGCCGCGGTCAGCCGCGCCGCCAGCCGGTTGAAATACTGGCTCGCCGGCAGCGGCCTGGCCGCGTCCGACAGTGTCTCGTGATGGCCGCTGAACAGATAGACAAGATCGAGATCCGACGCATGGGTCAGCGCCCGGCCGCCATAGCGCCCCAGCGCCAGCACCAGCGGCTCAGCGCCGGGTACCCGGCCGTGGCTGCGCGCGAAATCGTCCGCCACCGCCGGTACGATCACCGCCAGCGCCGCATCGGCGATATCCGAAAGCGACCGCCCGACCGCCAGCGGATCGGCGCGGCCCTCGATCAGTTGCGCGCCGAGCTGGAACCGCCGCTCCCCCGTCCAGCGACGGACGCGATCGAGCAGCTCCTCGAGCATCGCCGCAGGCCCGACGAACGCCGCCAGTTCCACCGTCAGCGCCGCCGCATCGGGCAGTGGCGCAAAGGCATCGGGCGCCAGCATGACATCGAACAGCGCCGGGTCGCGCGCCAGCGCATCGGCGAGCACCGGCGTCACACCGAGCAGATGGCCGAGCAGCCCGATCAGCGCCGGATTGGCCTGCAGCAGCGCGAAAAACTGCGCGCCCTGCGGCAAGGCGCCGAGAAAGCCATCGAGCCGCGCCGCCGCCACCGCCGGGTCAGCCGCCTGCGCCACCCCCGCCAGCAACGCCGGCAGCACCGATTCGAACGCTGCGCGCGCCGGCTCGCTGCGCAGCGCGCGCAGGCTGCCGACGCGCCAGCGCGCCAGCAGCGGCGGCATGATGCGGGCGATCCCGGGGTGGTTGGCCTTCAACCATGCGGCGGGCTCGGCGGGCACGACATTCGTTTCGGGGGTGGCGGCAGCGATCAGTCGGTCATAGGCGGCGGCCACCGGCACTGTCGCGGCAACCAGCCGGCGTTCGGCCCCCGGCCAGTCGCGCCAGCCCGCCAGCCGCGCCACCGCGGCACGATCGGCGGCAAGGCGCGGCACCATGTGGGTCTGCTCGTCACGCCGCATCTGCAGCCGGTGTTCGAGCGTGCGCAGCATCCGGTAGCTGTCGGCAAGCTGCGCTGCCTCTGCGGGCGCCACGCGTCCTGCGGTGGCCAATGCCGCCAGCCCGTCGAGCGTCGCGGGGCAGCGCAGTTCCGGCGCTCGGCCACCCCAGATCAGCTGGTGGATCTGCGCGAAGAATTCGATCTCGCGGATGCCGCCGCGCCCGCGCTTGAGGTCGAACCCAGGCCCGATCTTTTGCCCCGCCTCGAAATGGTCGCGGATCCGCAAGGATACCGCCTGGATGTCGCGCACGGCCGTCCAGTCGAGGCTGCGCCGCCACACGAACGGCCGGATTCGCGCCAACAGCCCCTGCCCCAGCGCCATATCGCCGGCGCAGGCGCGGGCGCGGATGAAGGCAACGCGTTCCCAGGTCAGCGCTTCCGACTGGTAATAATGTTCGGCAGCACCGACGGCGAGGCTGATCGGCGTGATCTCGCTCGCCGGGCGCAACCGCAGATCGACGCGCTGGACATAGCCGTCGGGCGTCAGGTCAGCGAGCAGCGCAACAGCACGTTTGGCGATGCGCACCGCCGCCTCGTTCGGCTCCTCGTGCGACCGGCGCGGGATGATGTCGGGCTCATGGACGAGGATGAGGTCGACATCGGAGGAATAGTTGAGTTCATGGCTGCCGAGCTTGCCGAGCGCCAGCGCCGCCAGCCCGGCATTGGCGGCGCCTCGTTCGGCCAGCGCTTCGCCGATCGCCACATCGATACTGCGATCGGCGAAATCCGACAGCGCCGCCGTGACTTGTTCCAGCCGCCACAACCCGGCGAGATCGGCAAGCGCCACCACTAGCGCGACGTCACCGCGTGCCCGGCGCAGGCGGAACGCGGCTGGCTGCGCGATATCGCCGGCCAGCGCCATCGCAGCGGCGAAGGCGGCATCGGGGCCGTGCGTCGCCAGCGTTGCCAGTGTTTCCCGCCGTCCGCGGAGCAGCCCTTTCAGGAACGGCGCCTCCGCCCAGGCGGTGGCAGCGGCGCTGACCAGCGGCAGCGCCAGCCCGGCCGGCAGCAGGCCGGCAAGATCGGGCGGCGGGTCGCGCGGCGGCAGGTCGAAATCCACCGCCCGCTGATGCCAGCCCGGGGGACGCCTGTCACGCCTTCGGCGACATCGCGGGGAACCGCTTCAGCAATCCCCACGTTCCCGGGACATCGGCGTCGCTCCCTGGCGTCGGGGAGACCATCATGCGCAAAACCATCATCATCGCCGTCACGCTCGTCGCGGGTTTCGCTGTCACTGCCTGCAACACTGTCGAAGGCGCCGGCAAGGATGTAAGCTCGGCCGGCAAGGCCGTCAGCAGCACCGCCAACGATGTCAAGAACTGAGAATAAACACTGCCTTCTCCCCGGTATCGCATTCGGCTATGGCCGATAGTGACCACCGGGGAGACACCGCATGCGCAAAATCCTGATCGCCGCGACGATGGCCGCCGCCACGCTGCTGACGGCCTGCAACACCATCGAAGGCGCCGGCAAGGACGTCAGCTCGGTCGGCAAGGCGGTCGCCAACACCGCCAAGGACGCCAAGAACTGATTACTCGGCGATGACCGTCGGCGCTTGGGCGTCTTCCTTGGCGCGGCTGCGCTCGGTCAGCCAGATGCCGAAAATCGACAATTCGTAAAGCAGGATCAGCGGGATCGCCAGCGACACCTGCGACCAGACATCTGGCGGCGTCAGCACCGCCGCGACGGCAAAGGCCGCGACGATCGCATAGCGCCGCCCCGCGATGAGCTGCTTGCGGTTGACGATGCCGGCACGTTCCAACAGCATCAGCAGCACCGGCAGCAGGAACGATACGCCAAAGCCGAGAATCATGTTCATCACCAGGTCGAGATATTCGCCCATTGCCGGCAATGCCTCCTGGGTGATGCCGGTGACCGCTGCCGACGACTGGAAGCTGAGGAAGAATTCGAACGCCACCGGCATGACCGCGTAATAGGCCAGCGCCGCGCCCATGGTGAACAGCACCGGTGTGGCGATCAGGAACGGCAGGAACGCCCGCTTTTCACGGCGATAAAGGCCGGGCGCCACGAACGCCCACAGCTGGTTGGCGATGATCGGAAAGGCGAGGCAGATCGCGCCGAACGCCGCGACCTTAACCTGCACAAAAAACGCTTCGTACAGCTTGGTATAGATCAGCTTGCCGACGACATCGGGGCCATAGGCGTGAACCAGCGGCTGGACGAGAAAGCCAAAGATTTTTTCGGACTGGGTGAAGGCGACGATAAAACACAGGACGAAAGCGACGACGCATTTCAGCAGGCGGCTGCGCAGCTCGATCAGATGGTCGAGCAGCGGCGCCTTACTAGCGTCGATTTCGGCGCTGTCCTCAGTCATGTCTCGGACGACTGCGGTTCGGGCAGCGGTTTTTTGGCGGCACGCCGGCGCGGCGCCTTTACTGCCGGCGCGGCGTCGGCCGCGGGCTTGCGGCGACGCTTGGGCGCAACCGCAACCGGCGGTTCGACAACCACCGGCGCGATATCGACGATTTCCGGCGCGAGCGGTGGCGGCGGCAGCATCCAGTCATCACTGCCGATCGCCGTGTTGAGGTCGGGCAGTGGGTTCCGTATGCCCAGATCAGGCAAAGCCGTCGCCTTCATGATGGCCTCGTTCTGCGCCGCCCACGCCTTTTGCATGTCCTCGAGCTCGGCCTCGCGCATCATCGTGTCGAAGCCGGCGCGGACGTGGCGGGTCATGGCGCGGCCCTTGGCGAGCCATTGGCCGACTTGGCGCATCACGCGCGGCAGATCCTTGGGGCCGATGACCAGCAGCGCCACCAGCGCGACGACAACCAGTTCCGATGAATCGATGCCAAACATTGTTGCGCCGCCGGGATTCCGGGGCCTTTAGCGTCGGGCCTCGTCGCTGGCCGGCGTCGCCGGCGTGGTTGCAGCGTTGGTCACCTGTGGCGGCACGGTGGGCGCTGGCGGGGTGTCGCCGTCGGCGAGGCCCTTCTTGAAGCTGGTGATGCCCTTGGCAAAGTCACCCATCAGATCGGAAATCCGCCCGCGGCCGAACAGCAGCATGACGACGATGAGCAGGATGACCCAGTGGACGAGGCTGAAGGAGCCCATGGCAAAACCCTTGTGATGCGCTGGCAGGAATGGCGACCGGTTTAAGCTTTACGCCGATTGCCGCAGCGAGGCCAGTGTCATGCGACGGAAAGCGGCACGGCGAATAATGTAGCACAAGGCGGCCAATATACCGACGGTTGGTAGGATTAAACCCACCAATCCAAACTCAATCGCGCAATTAACCGAATCGAAAGCCGATAGAAGGCGCCCTGAGATGGTTTTCCTCCTCACGGATATAGGAAAAAGCCGCTTTTGCGACGGCACAACTTACACCGTTACGGGAACGATCGGGTCGGCATTTGCGCCAACTGTCCGGCAATGCTGGCAAAGTTCAATTTGGCACGATGATTGCAACGCTATTTCCGGGTCACAATACAACCGTTAATGTTCGGGAGCGTAACGATGACACGATCACCAATGCGAAGCTTGCTGCGGGCAACGGCGTTCATCGGGATCGGGATTGCAGCCCAGCCCGCGAGCGCGATCACGGTCATCAGCAGCTCGGCTTTTGGCATTTCGGCCAATCTGTCGCTGCTCCAGTTTGTCAATGTCGGTATCGGGCCCGTCGCACCGGTCAGCGGTGGCGCGGTGCCCGCCTATTCCGCGACCAATTCAGTACTGTCGCTCAATGAGACCTTGGTCCTTGGCGTGCCGGCCGTGCTTGCGGTCAATCAGGGCATCGGCACCGGACTGATCAGCACCAGCGCCAGTTCGCCCTACCCGGCGACACCGACGAGCACGGCGACCGCGACGGTCGACAATCTGGGTTTGGCGTTGACGACGAAGACGCTGATCGGCTCACCGATCAACATTCTCAGCATCGGGGCGACGACTCTGAGTTCGACGACGTCGGCGAATGCGCAAAACGTTCTCGGTGTCACCAGCATGAGTAACATTGCCGGTTTGACGATCTCCGGCGTGGCGTTGGGCGGGCTTACGATCGACGGTAGCCTGTTCGCCAATGCCGCGCCGAACACCGTGGTATTCAGCCTGGCCGGCCTTTCGATCATCGCCAACGAGCAAATCACCACCGGCAACGGTACGGATTTCCTCGGCCGCACCACCAATGCGCTGCGTATCAGCTTTAACAACTTCGTGCTCGGCGCCGGGCTGCTCAACGGCGGCATCACCATCGCCCAGTCGCGCGCCGAAATTGCCGGCCCGGCGATCATCGACATCGGCCCGATTCCCGAACCGGCGACCTGGCTGCAGATGATCATCGGCTTTGGTTTGGCCGGTGTGGCTCTGCGCCGCAAGCGCCCGGTCGCGATCGGCTGACGCAGCGCAGGTCACGAAAAAGGGCCCGGGGTTTGCCGTCCCGGGCCCTTCTCGACGCGACGATATTGAGACAGTTCAGGCGATGGCAGCCGCGCGACGGCGGGCAGCGAGGCCGACGAGGCCGAAACCGGCGACGAGCATGGCCCAGGTCGAAGGCTCAGGAATGGCGCCGATGGTGATGTTGTCGAATTCAAAGCCACCGCCGCCATTCTGCTGCACGACGACGCGGTCGTAACCGCCTTCGATGATAAAGTTAAAGAAGGCGTACTTCTCGCCAAAATTCTGGCCGATGAAATTGGCGGTCGGGTTGCCGCGATAGGCATCCGAAAGCGTGTAGGCGGTCAGGTTGGTGCTGCTGAGCAGGTTGCCACCGCGATAGAAGTCGACTGTATTCGCGGCATCGAGCGCCGAGGCCCAGATACCGAAATAGTTGATCGGCGTGCCGGTAAAATCGATCGTCATGTTGCCGGTGTCGCGCGCCGCAGCCTGATTGCCGATGCCGCCCGCACCGCCGTACTGATCGGCCGCAGTGATCAGCACCGCAGTGAACGTGCCGGTCACACCGATCGCGGCGAAGGTCGTGTTGAACGGCGTGACGACACCGGTCGCCTGGGCATCAAAAGTTTCGACGGCGGTGTTGCCGACACCAATGCTCGTGACCTGGGCGCCGGGGGTTTCGACCGAAATGATGGTGGCGGCCTGGGCGATGGAGGCCGTGGCGAGCATAGCAGCTACGAAAACCGACTTCATTGAATATAAACCTTGCTTGCGAAATGATTTCGCGTTGCAAGCGATGATGCAAAGGCTGTGCCAGAGTCGAAAGCACAGCTAGCGGCTTGATTTCATTGCGTAGGCGTCCGGCCTCGTTATCACTGGTGTAAAATCTACCGACACTTCGCGTGCTAAAAGTCGGCGCATGGCGTGCTGCGGCGCGCGCCTGTCCGCATCGCCATGTCCGAAAAGGGGCCGGTGGTGCTGTCGGGGAGGATTGAACTCCCGACCTCAGCCTTACCAAGGATGCGCTCTACCACTGAGCTACGACAGCATTCCGGCGAAGGTTGGTGCCTATGGGCGAGGGGTGGCGGGGTGTCAAGAAAGCGTATCACCGTTTAGGGTGAAGCGATGACCAAGACCCCCGATTTCGATGCCGAAGCGGCGCGGCAGCAACGTCTCGCCGCCGCCCTTCGCGCCAATCTTGCCAGGCGAAAGGCGCGCGACCGCACCACGCCGGACCCACCGTCGGCGAAGGACTAGCCCTTGGCCGCGACCGCCTTTTCAACCGCGGCAGTGACATCCGGCGACATCGGGGTGATCTTCGACGGGAAGGCGGCGATCAGCTTGCCATCGCGGCCAACGAGATATTTGTGGAAATTCCACTTCGGCACATTGCCCGCCCCCATTTCGGCGGCAGCCCAGCGATAAATCGGCGCCGCCTTGTCGCCGGTGACGACGCTTTTCTCGGTCAGCGGGAACTTGATGCCGAATTTCGATTCGCAGAACGTCTTGATCTCGCCGGCGTCATCGTATTCCTGCCCGCCGAAATCGCCCGACGGCACACCGATGACCGTTAAGCCCTTGGCCTTGTAGGTGTCCTGCAGCTTCTGCAGTCCTTCATATTGTGGGGTGAACCCGCAGAAACTGGCGGTGTTGACGACCAGCAGCACCTTGCCCTTGTACTGGGCGAACGGCATCGGCTTGCCGTCGATGGTCTTCATCGTGAACTGGTACGCGCTCTGCGGCATCGGCGACGCGGCGACGAGGGCGACAACAGCAACGGCGGCGGCGAGGATCGGCTTGAGCATCGAAATTCTCCCTGTTTGGCGCGACAATCATGGCACTGCGGCATTTTCGCCAGTGCACAAATGGTAGCAGGCCGATCCCGTCAGACCGGCGCTGTCGCGGCGGCCAGCCACGCTTGCTCTACATCGTCGAGCTGCGGACCGATCTCGGCCAGCACCCGGGCGTGATAGGCATTGAGCCAGTCGCGCTCAACCGGCGTCAGCAGGGCGACGTCGATCAGATTGCGGTCGATCGGCGCGAGGGTCAGCTCGCGAAAGCCGAGCATGCTCTTTTCGGCACTCGGCACACTGCGCGGCTCGACCAGCACGAGATTCTCGACGCGAAAACCATATTCGCCCGATTTGTAATAGCCCGGCTCGTTCGACAGGATCATGCCGGCCGCCAGCGGTTCGTCACCGCCGGCGTAGGCGGCGCTCGAGGCGATCCGCGCCGGGCCTTCATGGACGGCGAGATAGCTGCCGACGCCATGGCCGGTACCATGGGCATAGTCGAGCCCGGCTTCCCACAGGAATTGCCGCGCCAGCACGTCGAGCTGGATGCCACGGGTGCCGACCGGGAACACCGCCCGCCCAAGCGCGATATGGCCCTTCAGCACCCGCGTGAAGCGGTCCTTCATCTCAGGCGTCGGGGTGCCGACGACCATCGTCCGCGTCACATCGGTGGTGCCATCGCGATACTGCCCGCCCGAATCGACGAGGTAGATCGAATCCATGACGATCGCCCGGCTGCTTTCTTTCGACACGCGATAGTGCGGGATGGCGGCATTGGCACCGGCGCCGGAGATCGTGTCGAAGCTCAGATCCTCGAGCACGTTGGTCTGGTCGCGGAACTGCTTCAATTTGGCGGCGGCCGACATTTCGGTGAGCTGGCCCTTGGGTGCCTCGCCGTCGAACCAGTGCAGGAAGCGCGTCAGCGCGGCGCCGTCGCGCCGGTGCGCGGCGACGGTGCCGGCGATTTCGGTGGCGTTCTTCAGCGCCTTGGGCAGCACGACCGGGTCGCGCGCCTCGATGATCGTCGCGCCGCCGGCCGCCAGCGCCGCGAACACGGCGGCGACGGCGCTGTTCGGGTCGGCAGCGACGGTCTTGCCGGCAAAGCCGCCCAGCGCGGTCTCAAAGGCCCCACGCGGCTGCGGGCGGACATCGGGCCCCATGTGCGCCCGCACCGCGTCCGACAGCTTCTCAGGGGCCGTGAACAGGTCGACGGAGGCATCGGCGTGGACGATCGCAAACGCCAGCGCCACCGGCGTGCGCGAAACATCGCGGCCGCGGATGTTGAGCAGCCAGGCGATCGAATCGAGCGCCGTGATGACGACAGCGTCGGCATGGTGCGCGCGCAGCCACGCCGCGACATCGGCGCGCTTTTGCGCCGACGTCCGCCCGGCATGTTCATCGAGATGCACCTCGAGCCGCGCCGCGCTCGGCGCCGGCCGCCCGGCCCAGATGCTGTCGATGGGGTTGTGCGCCACCGCGATGAGCTCGGCGCCCTTGGCCTTGAGCAGCCGCGCCGTCGATTCTGCCCAGCCGCGGGTGTGCAGCCAGGGATCATAGCCGATGACGTCGCCGGGCCCGGCGTGATCACCCAGCCATTGCGCCGCGCTGGTTTTCGGCACGTCCTGATATTCGAACAATTCGCCCGGGACCTGTTCGCGCACCTGCAGCGTGTAGCGGCCATCGGTGAACATCGCCGCCTTGCCGCCGATCACCGCCGCCGACCCCGCCGAGCCTTCGAACCCCGTCAGCCACGCCAGCCGCTGGGCATAGCCGCCGACATATTCGCTCATATGCTCGTCGGTCAGCGGAATGACGAAGCCGGTCAGCCGGTCAGCCGCGAGTTGCGCGCGCAGTGCGTCGAGACGGTCCTTGATGTTGGACATTGCAAGCACTCACCCTAGGTTGTCGGGGCAAACATAGGCGGGCGCCCGTTGCTGCGCCAGCAAGGAACCGTATGACCCCCGATCCCACAGTGTCGCCCCCCGTTGCCGCGGTGAGACCGCACAGTGCCACCTGGCACGGCGAAACGCTGTCCGATCCCTGGGCCTGGCTGCGCGATCCCAGCTATCCCCACGTCAGCGACACCGATGTGCTCAGCTATGTCGAGGCCGAGAATGCGTATTTCGAGGCCAGTATGGCGCCGATCGTAGAGTTGCGCGACACGATCCTCGATGAGTTGAAGGGCCGGGTCCAGCAGGACGACGCCAGCGTGCCGGTCAGGAACGGCGACCATGAATATTGGTGGCGCTTCGAACCCGGCGACCAGTATCGGACATGGCTGCGAAGGCCCGTTGCGGGTGGCGCCGATGCGGTTTTGCTCAGCGAGCCGCTGCTGGCCGCCGGCAAGGCCTATTTCCGCCTCGCCGGCACCGCGATCAGCCCTGACGGGCGCTTGCTGGCCTATGCCTTCGACGACAATGGCGCGGAACGTTTTCGGCTGGTGGTGCGCAATCTCGCCACCGGCGCCGAGGAAATCGTCACCGACAAAAGCGTCGGCGTGCCGGTCTGGGCTGCCGATTCCACCGCGCTGGCGTGGATGGAGGTCAACGACAACTGGCGGCGCATCCGGGTGCGCCTGCACCGGCTGGGCGATATTGCCGAGGACGCCACGCTGTACGAGGAAACCGAGGACAAGGGCTTCGGGGTCAGTGTTGGCCGCAGCCAGGACCGGCAATGGCTGATCATCGCCACGTCGGACCACAGCAGCAGCGAAATCCGGCTGGTGCCGGCTGCCGATCCGCTGGCGCCGCCGCTGCTTGTCGCACGCCGCCGGCCGGGCATCACCTATGATGTCGATGTGCGCGGGCAAACGCTGTTCATCCGCACCAACGACACCCATCCGAATTTCCGCATCGTCACGGCGGACATCGCCAGCCCCGGCGATTGGCGCGAACTCGTCGCGCCTTCGGACCGCGATTACATCCGTGGCCACACAGCCTTTGCCTCTTATCTGGCGATCAGCGCCCGCCACGATGGCCTCGACCAGGTGCGGCTGCGCTTCGACGATGGCCACGAGACGGCGGTGGCGTTTCCGGAAAGCTCGTACACTGCAAGCATCGGCACCAACCTCGAACCCGATGCGCCCTTGCTGCGCCTCGGCTATGCGTCGATGGTCACGCCGCAGACGGTGTTCGACTATAATGTCGCCATCGGCGCGCTGGTCACCCGCAAGGTCCAGCAGGTGCCGTCGGGCTATGACGCCAGCCAATATGCGACCGAGCGCCTGATGATCATCGCGCGCGACGGCACGGCGGTTCCGGTGTCGATCGTCTACAAGCGCGGCTATCCCCGCGACGGCTCGGGCAAGCTCCACCTCTACGGCTATGGCGCCTATGGCATCGCCATCCCGCCGTCGTTCTCGGCCAACCGGCTCAGCCTGCTCGATCGCGGCATGGCCTATGCCATCGCGCACATTCGCGGCGGCGACGACATGGGCTATCAATGGTATCTCGACGGCAAGCTGGAAAAGCGTACCAATGCCTTCACCGATTTCGTCGACGTGGCACGCGGGCTGGCGGCGCTGGGCTGGAGCCGCGAAGGGATGATTTCGGCAAGCGGCGGCTCGGCGGGCGGCGAGCTGATGGGCGTGGTTCTCAACACCGATCCGGGGCTGTGGCGCGCCGTCGTCGCCGATGTGCCGTTCGTCGACGTGCTCAACACGATGCTCGACGATACGCTGCCGCTGACGCCGGGCGAATGGCCCGAATGGGGCAACCCGATCACCGACAAGGCGGCGTTCGACCTGATCAAGAGCTACAGCCCCTATGACAATGTCGTGGCGCAGGACTACCCGCCGCTGCTCGTCACCGCCGGGCTCAACGATCCGCGTGTCACCTATTGGGAGCCGGCGAAATGGGTGGCAAAACTGCGCGCCCACAAAACCGACAGCAATGTGCTGCTGCTGAAGACCAACATGGGCGCCGGCCATGGCGGCATATCCGGGCGCTTTGCCGCGCTGGCGGAGATTGCCGAGGAATATGCGTTCCTGCTGAGCCATTGACGATGGCCGCCCCTGCCGACCGCACGCCGTTTTCGATTCCGGTCGCTGCAGTGGCGGCCGACATCGACGAGCTCGGCCATGTCAACAACACCGTCTATCTGCGCTGGGCGCAGGACGTGGCGACGGCACATTGGCGAGCGGTGGCGCGGCCTGCCGACGTCGATCGCTACATCTGGGTCGTGACCCGCCACGAGATCGATTATCTGCGCGCCACGCTGGCGGGCGAGGCGCTGACGCTGGCCACCTGGGTCGGCACGCCAAAGGGCGCACGCTTTGATCGCCATGTCGAAATCACCGGCACCGATGGCCGGCTGCGCGTCCGCGCCACTACCATATGGGCATTGATCGACAAGGCCAGTGGCCGGGCAATCCGGGTGCCGGCCGAGATGGCGGCACCCTTTCTCGGTTAGGCAGCAACCGCCGAATTGCGACGGCGCGCAGCAGCACCGACGAGGCCGAAGCCGGCAATCATCGTCATCCAGCTTGCCGGTTCCGGGATCGGCCCGAGTGAGGCCGCGATCGAATCGAGCTCGAATGCAGCGCTGGTCGTCGAGCGCAGACGCACCTTGCTGACGTTTTCGAGCGCGTTGAAGGCGAATTCGACGCGCCGGTTGGTCGCCCCCAGCGTCTGGTTGCCGTTGAACTGCGGCAACTGGCCGCCGCCAACGGTCTGGATCAGGCTGCCATCGGCGCGCAGGAAATCGACGAAATTATAGTTGTCGATAGACCCCCAATAGAAGCTGATGCCCTTCAGCTTCTTGTTGAACGGGATATAGCCGGCGAAGTCGAAGGTCGCGCTCGAATTGGCGCCGAGCGACAGATAGACACCGTTCGCCGGGGTTCCGGCCGGTGCGGCACGCACGCTGCCGATCGACCCCGCAGCGATGATGGCAGTGCCGGTAAGCGCCTGGGTGATGCCGGCGGCGTTCGCCGTGTCGAACGTGGCGACATAAGTAAATGGGCTGTTGATGCCCGGATCGGGCGCGCCGGGCACGCTGGTTACGATGACCGCCGCCGCCGGCGATGAAACGAGGATAGCCGCAGCCAGCAGCGCTGGCGCCTTGATGCGATCGAACATGATTTGACCCTTTCGCCGGAAAGCTGTTTGCCCTCGCCTTCCGATTCACCTGTGCATTAAGACTATTTTAGCAGTTCGACAACCGACCTTGGATAAGTTTGCCAACCGGTCATCGCATAGCA
The DNA here is from genome assembly GCA_031412175.1 of Alphaproteobacteria bacterium. GTDB lineage: Bacteria > Pseudomonadota > Alphaproteobacteria > Sphingomonadales > Sphingomonadaceae > Sandarakinorhabdus. Next base: position 1,606 of record JANOCM010000120.1, on the reverse strand, counting down.
CGCCGGCACGGATTACCCCCATGAAAGGACGGTAAACATCTGTCATGGTTGACACTTGCTTGAAGTTCGGCAGCCTTGGGTGACGGCCTATGTGGCGCTGCGCACCAGCGTGACAAGATGAACGGCGGCGAGCAGCACCGCCGTGCCGCCGGCAAAGATCAGCGCATGCCACGGCAGGTAAGCGTGCCACGCCAGCGGCGCTCGCCGCCGCGCCAGATCGCCGAGGCTGGCGGCAAGCGTGACGACAATTCCCGTCGCCAGCAGCCAGATTGTCGTTTGCGAGTCCATCGCAGTCCGCTAATCGAGCAAGACCGTGCTGCCAAGCGGCGGCCTTCAGGAGATCAGCCGATGTTGCGACTTGCCCCCTTCGCCTTGATCATCGCGGCCGCAGTTGCCGCGCCGGCCACCGGCGCCACGCCATTCGATGCCGCCATCGCCGGCGCGCACAGGTCCGACGCCAACAAGGCACGCGATGTCTATCGCCACCCGGCACAGACTCTCGGCTATTTCGGTATCAAGCCCGACATGACCGTCGTCGAAATCTCGCCGTCGGGCGGCTGGTACACCGAGATCCTGGCCCCATATCTCGCCGCCAAGGGCACATTCTACGCCGCGCACAGCAATCCCGCCGCCAGTGACGGCGCCGCCAAGGCGGTGCAGAAATTCAAGGACAAGCTCGCCGCCAACCCGGCGGTCTATGGCAAGGTCCAGGTCACCGCGTTCGGCAAGGGCAGCTATGACATTGCGCCGGCCGGCACCGCCGATGCGGTGCTGACGTTCCGCAACGTCCACAATTTCTACATGAACGATTTTGCCCCCGATGCCTTCAAGGCATTCTTCAAAGCGCTGAAGCCCGGCGGCGTGCTCGGCATCGAGGAACATCGCCTGCCCGAGGACAAGCCCGACGCGATGATGAAGGATAGCGGCTACATGAAGGTGTCGTATGTCCGCAAACTCGCCGAAGCCGCCGGATTCAAATATGTCGGCGCGTCGAACGTCAACGCCAACCCCAAGGATACCCATGACTATCCCAAGGGTGTCTGGACGCTGCCGCCGAACTTTACCGAAGGCGACAAGGATCGCGCCAAATATGCCGCGATCGGCGAATCGGATCGGATGACGCTGAAGTTCGTGAAGCCCGGCCGGTAGCAGCGCGCTGCGCTGCGCCCCGGGCTCGGGCGCCACAGGCCGGCAGGTCCGGCGGACACACCGTCCGAACCCGTCCGACGGCGCGGGCTTGGCCCGCGCGATGTCAGGCTACAGCCGCCTGACCCCTGTTACTGGCTCTGCCTCTCCCGCTGCTGCCAGCCGTGCCACGACATCGGTGAGCGGTTCCTCGACCGTCGACATCCAGTGCGCATTGGCGTGGAGAAGGCGGTCGTCGTCGGTCAGCAACCCGACATGGCCGGGAAAGAACACCAGATCGCCGGGCAGGCGATCGGCGAATGCCACCGCCGTGCCGAGTTCATCGCGCTGCTGATCGGAATCGCGCGGACAGGCGATCCCACAGGCAAGCAGTGCCGCCTGAACGAGGCCCGAGCAATCGATGCCGTCACCGGTCCGACCACCCCAGAGATAGGGCGTGCCGAGGAAGGCGCGCGCCACG